>NZ_JBICMC010000020.1:0-132991 GCF_043106005.1 Pseudomonas sp. GLN_2
ATGATGACGTTCTCCGAACCACCGGAAATGGTGGCGCCGCAGGTCAGCTTGTCGCCCTTGCGCGCGGCGGCGACGCTGTTGATGAAGACGTTGGTCGAGCCTTCGGCAATCTGCACCGGCCCCGGGTGCTTGTCGCAGGCACCGATGCTTTTTTCGACGCGGGCGGCCTTGCGGCTGTTGATGAACACGTTGGGTGAGGCAGTGGTTATCGTCCCTGAGGGGGACGAGAACATACTGCCTATCGCCTCTCCGGCGGCGGTCAGCAAGCTGCCCCCGATGCCGGCTGCGAGGCCGGCCAGCAAAGCCACGCCGAACCCGCAGGTGAACGTGGCGATGGCCACCGTGGCCACCAGCGCAATCCCCAGGGCGGCCCCGATCAGGAAGCCCCCCAGCGCGCTGGTGTGCGATATCTCGTCGCCGAACCTAGCCGCTTCGAACATGAGGGGTTACTCCTGTTCGCCAGATACGGGACAACGTGCGACCCGGTCGAGTCGATCCATGATCATGGGCATCTCCCTGAAATGCACGGTGAGCGTTTCAATCCAATTGCCGTGTAATCTTCCGTGAAAGGTGTCAAGTAAATAGACCCGTGCGCCGCTCTGTCAACGATGCGAAAGCCAAGTATGGCAAGGGTTATGCGCGGTTTAGCGTGGTGTCATAGAGCCACGTCCCGGGAGTTTTCTGGGTTGTAGAGAGGGGAGGGGCTTTGCGCACGAAGTCTGAATTTTTTTGAGTTTCAGAGGCGCCTGTCAGAAAAGTCGTAGTTGTTGGAGGAGTTGCACTCAGCTCAGTAATGCATCATTCCTTATCAGCGTTTCGATGAAGGGGACCGAAGACTGGAGCAGTTCACACTACCCCGGCAGCCTCATCGGCTTTCTCGTCCCCTTCGCGTATCACCTCACAAGATTAGAGAAATTGCTCGGCATAGTGACAAGCCACCTGCCGCGTACTCACCTGCCTCAGCGCCGGCACCTCCTTGGCACACCGCTCGGTCGCATACGGGCAGCGTTTGTGGAAGGCACACCCATCCGGCGGGTTCAGCGGGTTGGGGAGCTCCCCGACGATACGAATCTTCGGCTTCAACGGGTCTGGATGAATCGCCGGTGTCGCCGACAGCAGCGCCTGGGTATAGGGATGCAGCGGCTTGTTGTAGATGTCCTCCTTCGGCCCCATCTCCGCCGGCCGCCCCAGGTACATCACCAGTACCTGATCCGCCACATGCCGCACCACCGCCAGGTTGTGCGAGATGAACACGTAGGCGGTGTTGAACTCCTTCTGCAGATCCATGAACAGGTTCAGCACCTGCGCCTGAATCGACACGTCCAGCGCGGAGGTCGGCTCGTCGGCCACCAGCACCTTGGGTTGCAGCATCATCGCCCGGGCCAGGGCGATACGCTGGCGCTGGCCGCCAGAGAACATGTGAGGGTAGCGCTGGTAGTGCTCGGGGCGCAGGCCGACCTGCTCCATCATCTTCTGCACCTTGTCCCGGCGCTCGGCCTTGCTCAGCGAGGTGTTGATCAGCAGCGGTTCGGCCAGTTGGTCACCGATTTTCTGCCGTGGGTTGAGCGAGGCGTAGGGGCTCTGGAACACCATCTGCACATCGCGGCGCAGTTGTTTGCGCTCTGCCTTGCTGGCGCCCTTCACCTCGGTGCCGGCAATTTGCAGCGAGCCGGACGACGGCTCTTCGATCAGGGTCAGGGCGCGGGCCAGGGTCGACTTGCCGCAGCCCGACTCGCCGACCACGGCCAGGGTCTTGCCGGCCTCCAGTTCGAACGACACGCCATTGAGCGCGCGCACCAGCGCATGGCCCTTGAACAGCCCGCGGGAGACTTCGTAGTGCCGGGTCAGCTCCCGGGCAGATAGAACGACGGCCATCACGCCACCTCCTGGTTCAGCGGGTAGAAGCAACGCACCAGGCTGTGGGCCTGTGGGTCGAGGGGCGGGCGCTGGCGCCGGCAATTGTCCTGTACATAGGGGCAGCGTGGTGACAGCAGGCAGCCGACCGGGCGGTCGTAGCGGCCGGGGACGATGCCAGGCAGTGTGGCCAGGCGCTCGGCGCCAATGCTGTGCTCGGGGATCGCGGCGAGCAGGGCTTCGCTGTAAGGGTGGGCGGGCACATCGAACAGTTCTGGCACCTGGCCCACTTCCACGGCTTGGCCGGCGTACATCACGCATACCCGCCTGGCGGTTTCGGCGACCACGGCGAGGTCGTGGGTGATCAGGATGAGCGCCATGTTGCGCTCCTTCTGCAGGTTGACCAGCAGTTCCATGATCTGTGCCTGGATGGTCACGTCGAGGGCCGTGGTCGGTTCGTCGGCGATCAGCAGCTTTGGCTCGCCGGCAATGGCCATGGCGATCGCCACACGTTGGCTCATGCCGCCTGACAGCTGGTGCGGGTAGGCATCCAGTCGGCTTTCGGCGGCCGGGATCTCGACCTTTTTCAGCAGCTCCAGGGCACGCTGGCGCGCTGCCTTGCCCTTCAGGCCCAAGTGCTGGCGGAGCACTTCTTCGATCTGGTAGCCAACGGTGTAACTGGGGTTGAGCGCGGTCATCGGGTCCTGGAAGACCATGGCGATGTCCTTGCCCACCACCTTGCGCCGCTGACGGCCGCTGAGCTTGAGCATGTCGGTGCCGTCGAAGGTGAGGGCGTCGGCGGTGATGCGCCCGGGGGCATCGATCAGGCCCATCAGGGCCATCATGGTGACCGACTTGCCCGAGCCGGACTCGCCGACGATGGCCAGGATTTCGCCGGCATCCACCGCCAGGTCCAGGCCATCGACCACCGGTACCGCATTGGCGTCGCCGAAGCGCACATTCAGGTTGTTGATCTGCAACAGTGACATGGCGTTCTCCTCAGGCGGCGTTCTTGAGTTTCGGGTCCAGCGCATCGCGCAGGCCGTCGCCCATCAGGTTGATTGCCAGCACACTGAGCAGAATGGTCAGGCCGGGCAGGCTTACCACCCACCAGGCGCGCTCGATGTAATCCCGGGCCGAAGCCAGCATGGTGCCCCACTCGGGGGTTGGCGGCTGTACGCCGAGGCCGAGGAAGCCCAGTGCGGCGGCGTCAAGGATGGCCGAGGAGAAGCTGAGCGTGGCCTGCACGATCAGCGGTGCCATGCAGTTGGGCAGCACGGTGACGAACATCAGCCGGGGCAAGCCGGCGCCGGCCAGGCGGGCAGCGGTGACGTAGTCGCGGTTCAGTTCGCCCATCACCGCGGCGCGGGTCAGGCGCACGTAGGACGGCAGGGAAACGATGGCGATGGCGATCACAGTGTTGATCAGGCCTGGGCCGAGGATGGCGACGATGGCCACGGCCAGCAGCAGTGACGGCAGCGCCAGCATCACGTCCATCAGGCGCATGATCGACGGGCCGAGCAACTGCGGGAAAAAGCCGGCCAGCAGGCCAAGGAGAATGCCCGGGATCAGTGACATCACCACTGACGACAGGCCGATCAGCAGCGACAGCCGTGCACCTTGAATCAGCCGCGAAAGCAGATCACGGCCCAGTTCGTCGGTGCCCAGGATGAACTGCCAGGTGCCGCCTTCCAGCCACACCGGCGGGGTCAGCAGGAAGTCGCGGTACTGCTCGCTCGGGTCATGCGGGGCGACCCAAGGCGCGAACAGCGCGCAGAACACCACCAGGCACATGAAGGCCAGGCCCATCACCGCGCCCTTGTTGCGCGCGAAGGCTTGCCAGAATTCTTTGTACGGGGAGGGGTAGAGCAGGCTCTGGTCCACCGGGCTGGCCGGTGAAACGGATTTTGTAATCGGGCTAGTCATGGCAAGGGCCTCAGCGCTGATGACGGATGCGTGGGTTGGCCAGGCCGTAGAGGATGTCCACGACGAAGTTGACCAGAATCACCAGGCAGGCGATCAACAGGATGCCGTTCTGGACCACGGGGTAGTCACGGGCACCGATGGCTTCGATCAGCCATTTGCCGATGCCCGGCCAGGAAAAGATGGTTTCGGTCAGCACTGCACCGGCCAGCAGCGTGCCGACCTGCAGGCCGAACACCGTCAGCACCGGGATCAGCGCATTGCGCAGGCCATGGACGAACACCACACGGGCCGGCGACAGGCCTTTGGCGCGGGCGGTGCGGATGTAGTCTTCGCGCAGTACTTCAAGCATCGACGAGCGGGTCATGCGGGCGATCACCGCCAGCGGGATGGTGCCGAGCACGATGGCCGGCAGGATCAGGTGCATCACAGCGTCCTTGAACGCGCCTTCTTCATCGCTGAGCAGGGTATCGATAAGCATGAAGCCGGTTTTCGGCTCGATGTCGTAGAGCAGGTCGATGCGCCCGGATACCGGGGTCCAGCCAAGGCTCACGGAGAAGAACATGATCAGGATCAGGCCCCACCAGAAAATCGGCATCGAGTAGCCGGCCAGTGATATGCCCATGACCCCGTGGTCGAACAGCGAACCGCGCTTGAGTGCGGCGATTACACCGGCCAGCAGGCCGACGACGCCGGCGAACAGCAGGGCGGCGAAGGCCAGTTCCAGGGTGGCCGGGAACAGGGTGAGGAACTCGCGCCACACGCTTTCGCGGGTGCGCAGCGATTCGCCAAGGTCACCTTGGGCAAGTTTGCCGACGTAGTCCAGGTACTGGACCGGCAGTGGCTTGTTCAGGCCCAGGCGCTCCATGGCCTGGGCATGCATTTCGGGGTCGACCCTGCGCTCGCCCATCATCACTTCCACCGGGTCGCCGGGGATCAGGCGTATGAGCGCGAAGGTCAGCAAGGTGATGCCGAAAAAGGTCGGTATCAGCAGGCCAAGGCGCCGGGCAATAAAACTCAACATTGTCGGGGTTACCTCATCAGGCCGTGGGGCGATCAGCCCGGTACGGCAGAGCCGCCGGTCCCCGTGTGGGTGGCCGGCGGTCGTTGTTGTTCTACTTCACCTTGGTGGTGGCGAAGTTGTTGTTGGTCAGAGGGTTGATCACGTAGCCCTCCACGTTGTCACGCATGGCGGTGAACATCTTTGGATGAGCCATGCTGATCCAGGGTTGTTCGTCATCGTACACTTTCAATGCCTCGTTATAGAGCCTTGCACGCTCGTCGTTGTCGATCACTTCGCGGGCGCGGCTGATCAGCTCCTGGAACTTGGGGTTGCACCAGCGCGCATAGTTCTCGCCACTTTTCGCTGCATCGCAACTGAGCAGCGGGCTGAGGAAGTTGTCCGGGTCGCCGTTGTCGCCGGCCCAGCCGGTGGACACCAGGTCGGCTTCGCCGTTCTTCGCCCGGCGCAGCATCTCGGCCCATTCCATGACGCGGATATCCAGCTTGAGGCCGATCTGTTTGAGGTCGGCCTGCAGCATCTCTGCGGACAGGCGCGGGTTGGGGTTGGTCGGGCCGCCGCCGTTGCGGGTGAACAGGGTGATTACCGTGCCCTCGGGCACACCGGCCTGGCTGAGCAGTGCGCGGGCTTTATCGAGGTCGCGCGGTGGGTTCTGGTTGTGGGTGTTGTAGCCGATCATGGTGGGTGGGTAAGGGTTTACACCTACCAGCGCGTTGCCTTTGCCAAACAGTTGGTCGACATGGGTCTGGCGGTCGAAGGCCATGTTGATGGCTTTACGCACGCGCACGTCGTTGAGGTATTTGTGCTGGGTATTCATGGCGATGTAGCCGGTGACCAAGGCCTCGATTTCTTCAACCTTGAGTTTCGGGTCTTGCTTGATCGACGGCACGTCATCGGGCTTGGGATAGAGCGCCACCTGGCACTCGTTGGCGCGCAGTTTCTGCAGGCGCACGTTGCTGTCGATGGCGATGGCGAACACCAGCGCATCGGCCGGCGGCTTGCCGCGGAAATAGTCCGGGTTGGGCTTGAAGCGGACCTGGGCGTCCTTGTTGTAACGCTGGAAAATGAAAGGGCCGGTGCCGATCGGCTTGCTGTTCAGCTCGGCTGTCTTGCCAGACTTGAGCAACTGGTCGCCGTATTCGGCGGAGTAGATCGAGGTAAAGCCCATGGCCATGTCGCGCAGGAACGGCGCTTCCGGTCGGCTGAGGGTAATCACCACGGTGTGCTCGTCAGCCTTGCTGACCGACTTGAGCAGTTCCTTGAACCCCATGCTCTCGAAGTACGGGTAGCCGACGCTGGTCTTGTCATGCCAGGGGTGGTTCGGGTCGAGCTGGCGATTGAGGCTCCACAGCACGTCATCGGCGTTGAAGTCACGAGTGGGCTTGAAGTAGTCGGTGGTGTGGAACTTCACCCCCTGACGCAGATGGAAGGTGTAGGTCAGGCCGTCGGCTGAAATGTCCCAGCGCTCGGCCAGGGCCGGCTGGATCTCGGTGGTGCCGGGTTTGAAGTCGACCAGGCGGTTGAACACTGTCTCGGCCGAGGCATCGGCGGTGACTGCGGTGGTGTACTGGACGATGTCGAACCCTTCCGGGCTGGCTTCTGTACACACCACCAGCGGTTTGGCCGCCAGTTGCGTGGCGCCGCCCAGAAGCAGCGCGACCAGGGCTAGGCGCAACGGCCGCGATTTCATGAAAGCTCTGTGCATGTGTTGAAAACTCCCTGCTTGCATTGGTTCCAGCGTAGCCGCCCCGGCCCGCAGCGAAACGGGCCAGGGCGCCGACGGTCAGAGAATGTTGAACGGAATGGTGGTGACCACGCGGAACTCGTCCAGGCTGCCATCGCCCTGGGCCTTGCTGGCGCGATGGGTGGTGTAGGTGGCGCGGATGCTGGTGTCTTTCAGCGGCCCGCTCTGCAGCGCGTAGCTGGTGCCGATACCCCACTCGTAGTGGGTTTCGCCATCCAGGCCATTCACGTCGTAGGCAGTGCCGCGGTAGTGAGTGCCGTCGATACCCCAGCCGCGGGCGTTGTACAGGTTGAACTTCAGGCCAGGTACGCCATAGGGCGCCATGTTCAGCACATAGGAAATCTGCAGCGATTTCTCGTTGGGGCCGTTGAAGTCCGACAGCAGCGAGTTGGCCAGGAAGATGCCGTTGGTTTCGTGCAGGTAGTCGAAGTACTCATTGCCGTTGACCTGCTGCCAGGAGGCGCTGAGGGTGTGGGCCTGATGGGTCAGGCCCAGTGACAGGCTGTAGGTGTCGTTGTCGATCTTGCCCATTTTCTGGCTGCCGGCGTCGACGGTCTTGTAGTAGTTCAGGCCGGTGCTCAGGCTGAGCACTGCGCTGTCGCCGAGCACATGGTTGGCGCCGAAGTAGTACTGGTTCCAGAAGTCGTCGACCTTGGTGGCGTACAGGCTGGTACTCAGGCTCTTGAACGGCTGGTAGTTGATGCCGGCGGTGCTGGCACGGTCGGTTTCCACGCCGGTGGCGCTGTACTCGCTGCGGAACTTGCTGAGGCTCTGTTCGGTACGTGGCGAGACGCGGTCGAAGGTGCCCAGGTCGAGGCTGAGATTGTCGAATTCAGCGCTGTGCAGGAACGCGCCCTGGAAGCTCGAGGGCAGGGCGCGGTTGCCGATGTAGGCGATCATCGGCGTATCCACCGACTGGCGGCCAAGGGTAAGGGTGGTGTTGGACACGCGCGCCTTGATATTGCCCAGGCCCAGTTTGCTCCACTGGCCGACGGGGTCGCCATCGCTGTGGGTGAGGGTGCGGTTGTTGGGGCCGGCGATGGCTTCGCGGCTCTGCTGCAGGGCGATGGCGTTGTAGCCGGCAGCCTCGACGGCGAAGCCCACGGTGCCCTGGGTGAAGCCGGAGCTGTAATTGAGGATGGTGCCCTGGACCCAGTTTTCACGGCTGTGGGTGTCGTGGCGGGTGCCGTCGTTCTTGTAGTACTTCCACAGTGGCGCGCGTGCGGCACGTTCACGGGCGTACCAGTTGCGGGTGCTGCCGGACAGGCTTTGGCCGTCGATGAAGCCGCTGGCTTGCGCTTGCTCGCTGCTGCTTTTGAGGGTGAGCGGGAGGTAATCCTGGCTCTGCGGATCTGCCTGGGCCACCGTGGATAAGGCACCGATGGATAACGCCAGTGCGGTCAAGGTGAATACTTTCAAGGTTAAAGCTCCCTTTCTTTTCTAGTTATGGCCGGCCTTGTGGGCCGGGTGATTGCTGCGGTGTTGCCAGGGGTGCCGCGGGATCGCCGGGCAGAATCGGGGCGTTGTGTTGGCCGTTCTGGCCTCGTCGCGGGCAAGCCCGCTCCCACAGGTAGGGCGCAGTGTCCGAACCTGTCGAGATCCTGTGGGAGCGGGCTTGCCCGCGAAGAGGCCGGTACTGGCTAACGCTTAATCAACACTCACACCGGAAAAATCATTGCGCCCAAACGGGCTGACCTTGAACTGGGAAACCTTGACGCTAAGCGGCTGGCTCACGGTGGAATGCGCCACCGGCGTAATCGGTACCTGCTGCTTGAGCCGCTGCTGGGCCTGCTGGTACAGGGCGGTGCGTTGCGTACGGTCGGTCACTTGCTTGGCCTGCTTGACCAGGCTGTCGTACTGCGGGTCGCACCACTGCGAGTAATTGTTGCTGCCGATGGCATCGCAGCTGTAGAGGGTGCCCAGCCAGTTGTCCGGGTCGCCGTTGTCACCGGTCCAGCCGATCAGGGCGATGTCGTGCTCACCGTTTTTCATGCGCTTGAGGTATTCGCCCCATTCGTAGCTGACGATGCGTACCTTGAAACCGAGTTTGCTCCAGTCGGCCTGGAGCATTTCGGCCATCAGCTTGGCATTGGGGTTGTACGGGCGCTGCACCGGCATGGCCCACAGGGTGACCTCAGTGCCAGGTTTGACACCGGCCTGCTGGAGCAGCTGTCTGGCCTTTTCGGGCGCGTACGGGGCGTCCTTGATGCTGTCGTCATAGGACCACTGGGTTGGTGGCATGGCGTTGACCGCCCGTTGGCCGGCGTCCTGATACACCGCCTGGAGGATGGCTTTCTTGTTGACCGCCATGTCCATTGCCTGGCGCACTTCCAGGCGGTCGAATGGCGGGTGCTGGGTGTTGTAGGCGATGTAGCCGAGGTTGAAGCCTGGTTGCTGGAGCACCTGCAGTGTGCTGTCGGCCTTGAGCGCCGGCAGGTCAGCCGGGCGGGGGTGCAGGGTGACCTGGCATTCGTTGCGGCGCAGCTTCTGGATGCGCACCGACGGGTCGGTATTGATCGAGAACACCAGGTTGTCGATCTTCACCTCGTTCGCTGCCCAATAGTCCTTGTTGCCCTTGTAGCGGATCTGCGAATCCTTCTGGTAGCGCTGGAACACGAACGGCCCGGTACCGATAGGCTGCTGATTGATGTCGCTGGGGCGTCCACTGGCCAGTAGCTGTTCGGCGTATTCAGCGGAGAGGATGGAGGCGAAACTCATGGCCAGATTCTGGACGAACGCGGCATCGACGGTGTTCAGGGTGAACACCACGGTCAATGGGTCGGTCTTCTCGACGCGGGCGATGTTCTTGTCCAGGCCCATGCCGTTGAAATAGGGAAACTCGGTAGGGTAGGCCTGACGGAACCGATGCCCCTTGTCGAGCATGCGGTTGAAGGTGAACAGCACATCGTCGGCGTTGAACGTGCGGCTCGGGCTGAAGGCCTTGTTGCTGTGGAACTTGACCCCTTCACGCAGGTGGAAGGTGTAGCGCAGGCCGTCGTCGGACACCTCCCAGCGGGTCGCCAGGGCCGGCTGCACGGCGGTACCGCCACGTTCGAACTCGACCAGGCGGTTGTAGATGGGTTCGGCGGCGTCGTTGTCGGTGGCGCTGGTGTACTGGGCGGTGTCGAAACCGGCGGGGCTACCTTCAGAGCAGAACACCAGGTTATTGGCGAGCAGGACCGGGGATTGGCTGATCAGGCCCAGGGCCAGCAGCGCGGAAAGGCAGGTAACGTGGCGCATGGCAAATCCTTTTTCATCTGTTCGCGCCGCCTCCGGGTACGAATGACGGCAACAGTTCGCCGACCCCGTAGCGTATGGCCGCAGGACGACATGAAGAGGTGATGGGGGTGAAGGGCACCCGCGATTCAGCGGGTGCCTCAGTCAGCCTACTTGTCCACGCTGACGCCGTAGAAGGCGTTCAGCGCGAACGGGCTGATCTTGAAGTCCTTCACCTTGGCGCTCATGGGCTGGTAGACAGTGGAGTGGGCGATCGGGGTGATCGGTACCTGCTCCTTGAGGATATGCTGCGCCTTCTGGTACAGCTCGGTGCGCTTGGCCTGGTCGGACGTGGCCTTGGCCTGCTTGATCAGGTCGTCGTAGGGCTTGTAGCACCACTTGGAGAAGTTGTTGCCATCGACGGCATCGCAACCGTAGAGGGTACCCAGCCAGTTGTCCGGGTCACCATTGTCACCGCTCCAGCCAATCAGCATGGCACCCTGTTCGCCACCTTTGGAGCGCTTGATGTACTCGCCCCATTCATAACTGACGATCTTCGCCTTGATACCGATCTTGGCCCAGTCGGACTGGAGCATTTCAGCCATTAGTTTGGCATTGGGGTTGTACGGGCGTTGCACGGGCATGGCCCATAAGGTGATTTCGGTGCCTTCCTTGATGCCGGCTTCCTTGAGCAGTTGCTTGGCTTTCTCGGGGTCGAAGGCGGCGTCCTTGATGCTGTCGTCATAGGACCACTGCGTGGGCGGCATGGCGTTGACCGCCAACTGGCCGGCGCCCTGGTACACCGACTCGATGATTTTTTTCTTGTCCACGGCCATGTCCAGCGCCTGTCGGACTTTCAGCTGGGCCATGGGGTTGGCTTCGTTGCTGCCCTTGATCTTGTCCATCACGTTGTAGGCGATATAGCCGAGGTTGAAACCGGCCTGCTGCGGCATTTGCAGGTTCTTGTCGGCTTTTAGCGGCTCGATGTCGGCCGGGCGTGGGAACAGGGTGACCTGGCACTCGTTCTTCTTGAGCTTCTGCATGCGCACCGAGGCGTCGGTGGTGATGGCAAAGATCAGGTTGTCGATCTTCACGTCCTCGGGCTTCCAGTAGTCCTTGTTGCCCTTGAAGCGGATCTGCGCGTCCTTCTGGTATTTGCTGAACACGAACGGGCCGGTGCCGATCGGCTTCTGGTTGATGTCGGCGGCCTTGCCGTTCTTTAGGAGCTGGTCGGCGTATTCGGCGGACTGGATCGAGGCAAAGCTCATGGCCAGGTTCTGGATGAACGCGGCGTCCACCTCGTTGAGGGTGAACTTCACTGTGTGCTCGTCAAGCTTCTCCACCTTGGCAATGTTCTTGTCCATGCCCATGTCGGTGAAGTATGGAAACTCGGTGGGGTACGCCTTGCGGAACGGGTTGTCCTTGTCGAGCATGCGGTTGAAGGTGAACAGCACGTCGTCGGCGTTGAACGGGCGACTGGGCTTGAAGTAGTCGGTGGTGTGGAACTTGACCCCTTCACGCAGGTGGAAGGTGTAGGTCTTGCCGTCGTCGGACACTTCCCATTTGGTCGCCAGGCCCGGGATGACCGCAGTGCCGCCGCGCTCGAACTGGGTCAGGCGGTTGAACACGGTCTCTGCCGAGGCATCGAAGTCGGTCCCGGTGGTGTACTGCCCCGGATCGAAGCCGGCCGGGCTGCCTTCGGAGCAGAACACCAGGTTGGATGCGGCGACGGCCGACGGTGCGCCGCTGAGCAAGCCTGCACCCAGCAGGAACGGAATGACTGCGTGTTTGAGCATGGTGGCCTCATTGTTGTCATTTTTTGGATGAGGTGGCCTCGTGAGCCGACCTGCGGATACTTATGCAGGGGGTGTTCCCAATGCAACAGGTAGGAGGATAGTTGGCGTCAGAAAAGTGGTACGACCGTACATGGATGTCGCATCGGTATAACTTTTGGCGAAGTTAAACGTTTGCGTAGGCAAAATGATGGCTTTTTGCGCGATGTTTCTAGGAAGGGAAAAGCGTAGGACGCACCCTATTGGTGCGTAAGAAAGGTCTGAAAATCGTGAAAATGATGCAGTCACCCGTAGGAGCGGGTTTACCCGCGAACACGGGCGAAGCCCGTGCCATCCACCGCCGTGTCTTGCTCGCGGGCTCCCACAGATGATGCGTGGACGCCTTATGGCATCTGCACTTCGATCAGGCCATCGGCATTCATGCTCACTTCACTGGTGCCCGCCTCGATATCTGGCGCCGGTGCTGCTTCATCAGCCCCCATGGCCTTCATCGCCATCGGCGCGCTACGCAAGTACGGGCGCGGGTAGCCGCTGCTGTTGAGGTTCAGGCTCACCACTTTGTAGCCTTTGCCACCCAGCGCTTCAGTCGCCAGTTGCGCGCGTGCCTTGAAGGCATCGACCGCATCCTTGAGCAGTGCATCCTCGCTGGCCTTGCGCGTGGCCGGGGCGATGGAGAAGTCCATGCCAGCCATTTTCAGCTCTTGCAACAAATCGGCGGTAAGCTGGGACAAGGCCGGGAAGTTGGCGCTTTCAAGGCGCAGTTCGGCGCGCTCGCGCCAGCCGGTAATTTTCTGGCCCTTGCTGTCATACACCGGATAGCTGTTGCGGCTGCCTTGGCTGATCTTCACGTCCTTGACCTGGCGCGACTGCTGCACGGCCTTGTTCATGGTTTCGGTAATCTGCTTGGCGAGCTTGCCCGGGTCGCTGTTCTGCGCTTCGCTGTACAGGGTCACGACCATCAGGTCGCGCGCCACTTCCTTGCTGACTTCGGCACGCAGCGATACCTGGTTGAAACGCGGTTCATCGGCGGCCAGTGCCGGCAGGCTGGCGAGCAGGCCGCAAGACATGATCAGAGCAGCGCCGCGACGTGGGATTTGCATGTGGTACTCCTTGGCATTTGAAGGCGTGGGGGCTGGTCATCCATTCCACGCATGGCCCATAAGACCGGCAACAGTGTAGTGGGTTCAAAAGTGCCATCATGAACCTGTGACAAAGTGTGGCGCTTTGCCGCATCGCTGCAGCGAGGCGCCTGGCTTCGGTATACTCCAGCCGATTTTTCTGGAGCACTCATCAGGAGAGCTCATGCTCGCCGCCGTACAACCGTTGTCCGCTACCCGCCAGAACCTCTGGCGCCTGACCGTCATTCGGGTCTTGGTCCTGGCTGCCCAGGCCGGCTCGGTGGGCGTTGCCTACTGGACCGAACTGCTGCCGTTGCCCTGGCTGTCACTGGCCGGCACCTTGGCCTTGTCTTCGTTGCTGTGTGCCTTCACGGCCCTGCGCCTGCGGCTGTCGCTGCCCGTCACCGAAATGGAGTACGCCCTGCAGCTGGCCTGTGACCTGCTGATCCACAGTGCCTTGCTGTATTACTCCGGCGGCTCGACCAACCCGTTCGTGTCGTATTACCTGGTGCCGCTGGCGATTGCCGCGGTGACCTTGCCGTGGCTGTATTCGCTGATCCTGTCGGGCATTGCGCTGACGGCCTACAGCTTGCTGCTGGTGCAGTTCTACCCGCTCGAAGGGCTGCCGATGGCGCGGGACAAGATGCAGGTCTACGGCATGTGGCTGAGCATTGCCCTGGCGGCGGCTGTGATCACCTTCTTTGCCGCGCGCATGGCCGAAGAGCTGCGCCGCCAGGAGCAGCTGCGTTCAGAGCGGCGTGAAGAAAGCCTGCGCGACGAGCAACTGCTGGCTGTGGCTACCCAGGCCGCCGGTGCCGCCCATGAACTGGGTACGCCGCTGGCGACCATGAGCGTGCTGATCAACGAAATGCGCCAGGACCATACCGACCCGCTGTTGCAGGAAGACCTGCAGATCCTCCAGGACCAGGTAAAGCTGTGCAAAGAGACTTTGCAACAGCTGGTGCGCGCAGCCGAAGCCAACCGGCGCCTGGCCATCGTGGAGCAGGATGTGACTGCCTGGCTGGACGAGGCGCTCAACCGCTGGCACCTGATGCGCCCGGAAGCCAGCTACCGCTTCCAGCGCCTGCGCGACGGCAAGGTGCCGCGTCTGGCGCCGCCGCCAGACCTGACCCAGGCGTTACTGAATCTGTTGAACAATGCCGCCGATGCCTGCCCTGATGATCTGGAGGTCCGCCTGGACTGGGACGCCCAGGACATCGTCATCAGTATCCACGACCATGGTCCTGGTGTACCGCCAGCCATTGCCGAAGCCATTGGCAAACCTTTTATTACCACCAAGGGCAAAGGCTTCGGCCTGGGCCTGTTCTTGAGCAAGGCCAGCGTGACCCGTGCGGGCGGCTCGGTGAAACTCTATAGTCATGAACAGGGTGGCACCCTGACCGAACTGCGCCTGCCCTATGGCAAGCGAGGAGATGAATGATGAGCGAAGAAAACCAGGTCGAAAGCGAAGAGCTGCCGCACCTGCTGCTGGTGGATGACGATGCCACCTTCACCCGGGTCATGGCCCGGGCCATGAGCCGTCGCGGTTTCCGTGTGAGCACTGCCAGTTCTGCCGAAGAAGGCTTGATTCTGGCCCAGCAGGACCTGCCGGACTACGCCACGCTGGACCTGAAGATGGATGGCGACTCCGGCCTGGTGCTGCTGCCCAAGCTGCTGGAACTGGACCCGGAAATGCGCGTGGTGATCCTGACCGGGTACTCGAGCATTGCTACCGCAGTGGAGGCGGTCAAGCGCGGTGCCTGCAACTACCTGTGCAAGCCGGCTGACGCCGATGATGTGTTGGCAGCACTGCTGTCGGAGCACACCGACCTGGATACCCTGGTGCCGGAAAACCCGATGTCGGTCGATCGCCTGCAGTGGGAGCACATTCAGCGCGTGCTGAACGAGCATGAGGGTAATATCTCGGCCACCGCGCGGGCGTTGGGCATGCACCGACGGACGTTGCAGCGCAAGCTGCAGAAGCGGCCGGTTCGGCGCTGATTCTGTATTGATGATGTTGGCCTGTTCGCGGGGGAATCCGCTCCTGCAACTGTGAGCGCGGGCGTGCCCGCGAAGGGCTGCAAAGCAGCCCCCATCAAGGCGAGCACGATGAAGGTACTGTTGGTCATCCTTGCGCTGGTTGCAGGTAGCGCCAAGGCGGAGGACTGGCCTGACCTGCAGTGGCAGAACGACCCCGCCACCCTCGACTGGCAGGCCGTCGACGCTTACGCCTTTCCTGCACGCTCCCCCTCGGAGCGCAGCGGCATCCGCACGGACGCTCTGCTGATCATCCGCGACGGGCGCATCCTCCACGAGCGCTACACCGCGCCCACTCGTGCCGCCACCGCGCACCTGACCTGGTCGGTCAGCAAGAGCGTACTGGCCACGATAATGGGCGTGGCCCAGGGCGAAGGCCGCTTCCAGCTGCAAGACCCGGTCAGCCGCTTCTATCCACCCATGCGCGCCCACCCCGGCGTGCGGGTGGCCGACCTGCTGCACTGGGCCAGTGGCCTCGAGTGGCAGGAAGACTACGAATACGCGCCGCTGAAGTCCTCGGTGGTGGCCATGCTGTATACCCGTGGCCGCGCAGACATGGCCGCCTACGCGGCGGCGCGGGGTGCCGCCGCCAGCCCCGGTCAGCGGTTCCTCTACTCCAGCGGCGACAGCAACCTGCTGGCCGCCGCGCTGCATGGCATGCTTGATGCCGGGCAGTACCCCGACTACCCCTGGCACGCACTGTTCACCCCGTTGGGTATCGGCAGTGCGGTGTGGGAGCGTGACCGGGCAGGCACCTACGTAGGCTCTTCCTATCTCTACCTCAGTGCCCGCGATTTGGCCCGTATTGGCCTGCTGATGCAGCGCGACGGGCGCTGGCAGGGCCGACAATTGCTGCCCAAAGCCTGGGTCGCCTTCAACCGCACCCCGTTTGCCCAGGCCCAGGCGCTGCCTGGTGAGGCCGTCCCTGGTGGCCATTGGTGGCTCAACCAGCCGCCGGCTGGCGCCGAACGGCCTTGGCCCAGTGCACCGGCAGACACCTT
This sequence comes from Pseudomonas sp. GLN_2, assembly GCF_043106005.1. Classification (NCBI taxonomy): domain Bacteria; kingdom Pseudomonadati; phylum Pseudomonadota; class Gammaproteobacteria; order Pseudomonadales; family Pseudomonadaceae; genus Pseudomonas; species Pseudomonas sp. GLN_2. The sequence continues at coordinate 15,708 of NZ_JBICMC010000020.1, forward strand.
CGCCGCCCTTGGCCACTGGGGGCAGGCGTTATATGTGCTGCCTGAGCAAAAGCTGGTGATCGTGCGCTACGCCGATGACCGCGACGGCAGCTATCGACACGACGAACTGCTCAAGCGGGTGCTGGCGGTACTGGCCGGGGAGGGGGCATGAAGCGGCTATTGCTGCTGGCGCTGGCAGGGCTCCTGTTCTGGGCATGGCAGGAACGCCAGGCGCTGGCGGACTTCCCCGGCATACTCTCGGCCTACTCGGCCAAGGAATACTGTTCCTGCCGCTTTGTCATGGGCTTCGACAAGGTGTACTGCCAAGGGTACGTGAAGCAGTGGCTGCCACTGAGCCTGCTGGAGGAAAACAGCCAGCAGCAGCGAGTCACCGCTGAAGGCCTGGGGCGGCGCAGCCAGGCGGCCTGGCAAAGCGTGCGTGAGGGCTGCCGCTTGCTGCCATGAATGCGGGCGGGTAAGGTTGGCGGCCTGGTTTCACGAGATCTGTCATGTTCAAGTTGCCCCGTCTGCTGCCTGCCTTATTGCTGGCTCTGTGCCTGCCCGCTCATGCCAATTGGCACCTGGATGGCGAATCTTCACGGCTGTCATTCATCACCGGCAAGAACGGCGACACCGCCGAAGTGCATCGCTTTCTGGTGTTGCATGGCACGGTCGATCGCAAGGGTATGGCCGGGTTGAGGATCGAGATGGACTCGGTGAGCAGTGGTATTCCGCTGCGTGACGAGCAAATGCGCGACAACCTGTTCGAGGTCGAGCGCTTTGCCGAGGCCACCGTGAAGGCGCAGATCGACCTGCAGCCGATCAATGACCTGGCCGACGGTGCACAGATCGAATTGCGCCTGCCGCTGACGGTCACCCTGCATGGCCAGTCGCACAGCTACAATGTCCTGTTGCTGGCCACCCGCCTGGATGCGCGGCGCTTCCAGGTGGTGACCCTTGAGCCTCTGGTGCTGCGCGCCGAAGATTTTGGCTTGCTGCCGGGGCTGGAAAGCCTGCGCAAGTTCGCCAGGTTGAAGTCCATCAACCCGTCGGTACCGGTTAGCGCGGTGCTGATCTTCACTGCGCGCTGACATGGCGGGGCCGGTCTTCCCCTGGCGTGATGGCAATCAGTTCGAACTGCTTATCGACGGCCCTGTGTTTTTTCCGCGCATGCTCCAGGCGATCATGCGTGCCGAGTTCCAGGTTGACCTGGAACTGTACCTGGTTGAGGCCGGGGCCTGTGCCGATGCAGTGGTCGACGCGCTGGAGCAGGCTGCCCGGCGTGGCGTACGGGTGCGGTGCCTGTTTGATGACTACGGTTCATTGGCCTTCAACAGCGCGTTGCGTCAGCGCCTGCTGGACGCTGGCGTGTACTTGCGCTGGTATAACCGCCTGCGCTGGAAGCGTGGCCTGCGTAACCTCTACCGTGATCATCGCAAATTGCTGCTGGTTGACGAACGTTGGGCCGTGGTGGGGGGGACGGGCGTTACCGACGAGTTCTGGACGCCCGGTGAGGCGACCAGCGAATGGCACGAAGTGATGGTGCAGATGCAGGGGCCGGTGGTGAGCGACTGGCAGTTGCTGTTTGACCGTCAGTGGCAAGCCAACAACCGCCGCACCGCCTGGCGCCCTGCTGAAGGCTTTGGCCTGCCGCGTCTGCCCAAGGTGCCTGCGCAGGGGCAGGGCATGGGCCGGGTCGCTTATGCCGACGCCCGCCAGCACCAGGACATTCTGCACGCGCTGGTACGGGCGCTGAACAGCGGCAAGAAACGGGTGTGGCTGGCCACGCCGTACTTCCTGCCGACCTGGAGTGTGCGCCGTTCATTGCGTCGGGCCGCCAGCAAGGGCCTGGACGTGCGTCTGTTGTTGACCGGTCCGCGCACCGATCACCCCTCGGTACGCTACGCCGGGCATCGGTACTACCCGCGTCTGTTGCGTGCGGGTGTGCGGATTTTCGAGTACCAGCCGTGCTTCCTGCACCTGAAGATGGCTGTGGTAGACGACTGGGTCAGCGTCGGTTCGTGCAACTTCGACCACTGGAACTTGCGCTTCAACCTTGAAGCCAACATCGAAGCGCTGGACCCGCCGTTGACAGCGGCGGTGGTGGCCAGCTTCGAGCGCGACTTCGCCCAGAGCGAAGAAGTCGACCTCGCCCACTGGCATGCGCGCCCTTTGTGGCGCAGGGTGAAGCAACGGATCTGGGGCTGGCTTGATCGGTTGGTGGTCAACTTCCTCGACCGCCGTGACTGACAGCGGCTATCGTGCAGTGACTATTCACAGTTAACCGAAGGAGTGGGCGAGATGACGGCGAAGAAAATTCTCATGCTGGTGGGCGACTACGTCGAAGATTACGAAGCGATGGTGCCGTTCCAGGCCTTGAGCATGGTGGGCCACACGGTGCATGCGGTGTGCCCGGAAAAGCTGGCGGGGCAGACCGTGCGTACCGCGATTCATGACTTTGAGGGTGAACAGACCTATAGCGAAAAGCCAGGGCACAATTTTGCCCTGAATTATGATTTCGTGCGGGTGCGGCCCGAGAGTTATGACGCGCTGCTGATCCCAGGTGGCCGCGCGCCGGAGTACCTGCGCCTGAATGAAAAGGTGTTGGACCTGGTGCGGGCGTTCGACCAGGCCGGCAAGCCGATTGCGGCGGTCTGCCATGGGGCCCAGCTGCTGGCAGCGGCAGGGGTGCTGGAGGGGCGTGAGTGCAGCGCGTACCCGGCATGTGCGCCAGAAGTGCGCCTGGCGGGTGGCACGTTCATCGACATCGCGGTGGACCAGGCGCATGTCGATGGCAACCTGGTGACCGCACCGGCATGGCCCGCGCACCCGGCCTGGCTGGCGGCGTTCCTTCAAGTGCTGGGCACGCGTATTGTCTGACAGGCTTGATTGAATTGGCTGCGGGTTGCTTCATGCAACCTGCTCAACCCAGTCATTGAGGTTGTAGTAGTTGGTCACCCGGGCAATCTTGCCACAGTGAATATAGAAGAACGCCCCCGCCGGCAGCACATAGGTTTGGCCGTTTGCCGTCGGCAGCCCTTCGTCATCGGCCAGGTATTGGCCATGCACGGTGAACTCCGCCGCCGCGCGGCTGCCATCGGCGTTCTGCATCACCACGATGTCGGCCAGGCGCTCGCGGTAGCAGCGGTTCATCTTGTCCATGAACGCGGCGAACCTGGCCTTGCCCATCTGACGCTCGCCCTGGTTGATGTCGTGGATCACGTCTTCGCTGAGCAGCGCCAGAAAGCCCGGCATGTCACCCGCGTTGAAGGCGGCGTAGTAAGCATTTACCAGTTCGGTTGCGGTCATGGAACATTTCCTGTCGTGTAGGGAAAAGGCGGGGCGTTACCTCGGATGATAGGGTTTCCCCTCAAGCCCGGCTTAGCCGAGCGCGTCATCCACATCGACAAAACGACCGCCAAACATGGAAATACGCCTGTTGCACGGTGCCGCTATCGCGCCTTACATCGATGACCTCGCTCGCCTGCGCCTTACTGTGTTCCGCGAGTTCCCCTACCTTTACGACGGCACCCCGGAGTACGAGGCCGACTACCTGGCCAACTATGCCCGCTCCGGGCGCAGCCTGGTTGTGCTGGCGCTGGACGACGGCAAGGTGGTCGGCGCCTCTACCGGCCTGCCGTTGGTGGATGTCGCGCCCGAATTCCAGCAGCCATTCCTGGCCCAGGGGCGCGACCCGGCCAGTGTGTACTACTTCGGGGAGTCGCTGGTGTTGCCGGCATACCGCGGACAGGGCCTGGGGGTTCGCTTCTTCATCGAGCGCGAGTCCTACGCACACAAACTGGCCGAGTTCGATTACTGCGCGTTCTGCGCGGTCGAGCGACCCGGTGCGCACCCGCGCCGGCCAGCCGAATACAAACCCCTGCACGGCTTCTGGCGCAACCGCGGCTTCCTGCACGACCCATCGCTGCGTACCACCTACGCCTGGCGCGACCTGGACGAGCAGGAAAGCTCCGACAAGCTGATGTCGTTCTGGCTCAAGGCACTGCCGATATGATCCGCCTGGCAGCCTGCCAGTACGCCATCGAGCTGCACGAAACCTGGGACGCCTACGCCGACCACCTGCAAGGCCTGTGCGCCGAAGCGGTGGAGGCGGGGGCACGCTTGCTGCTATTGCCGGAGTACGCCGGGCTGGTGCTGAGCGGCCAGCTGAATGCCGGGCAGCGGGAAGACCTGAAGGCTTCGATTGCCGGCATCCAGCCGCTGATCGAACCCTGGAAAGCGTTGTGCGAGAGCCTTGCCCGACGCTGGGGGATCTACTTGCAACCGGGCAGTGTGCCGGTGCTGGACGATGATGGGCGCTACCGCAACCGTGCCTGGCTGTTCGGCCCCCAAGGTGTGCTGGGTTATCAGGACAAACTGATGATGACCCGCTTCGAGCGCGAGCAGTGGGACATCGCTGCAGGCCAGGGGCTGCAGGTGTTCGAAACCGAACTGGGGCGCTTGGGCATTCTGATCTGCTACGACAACGAGTTCCCGATGCTGGCCCGCCGCCTGGCCGAGAGAGGGGTCGACCTGATCCTGGCGCCGAGTTGTACCGATACCGAGGCCGGTTACCATCGGGTGCGTATTGGTGCCCAGGCGCGCGCCTTGGAGAACCAGATTGCCGTGTTGCAGAGCCCTACGGTGGGGGTGGCGCCCTGGTCGCCGGCATTGGACGAGAATATCGGCCGGGCAGGCTTGTTCGTGCCGCCGGATCACGGGATGCCGGGGGATGGGGTGGTGGCGTTGAGCGAGCAGTTGAACCCGGACTGCAGCCAGTGGCTGGTGTGTGAGGTAGATCTGCAGGAAGTGCGGCGGGTGAGGCGGGAAGGGCAGGTATTTACCTGGCGGGACTGGCCGGAGCAGTTCGAGAGAGTCCTGTGATGACAGTGCGGCCTCTTCGCGGCCAAGGCCGCCCCCACAGGTAACGCGTAGCCTTCTGGCTTGCGCTGTACGTGTGGGAGCGGGCTTGCCCGCGAAGCCGCCGCCGCAGTTACATCAGGTTACTTCACTTCGACGGCCAGGCTTTCGGCAATCTTGCTCTGCCACAGGGCAGGGCCAGTGATGTGTACCGACTCGCCGTTGCTGTCCACAGCGACGGTCACCGGCATGTCCTTGACCTCGAACTCGTAGATCGCTTCCATGCCCAGCTCGGCGAAGGCCAATACCTTCGACTTGCGGATGGCCTGGGCGACCAGGTAGGCAGCGCCGCCAACAGCCATCAGGTACACGGCCTTGTTGTCCTTGATCGCCTCGATGGCGGTCGGGCCACGCTCGGACTTGCCGATCATGCCCAGCAGGCCAGTCTGCTCAAGGATCTGGCGGGTGAACTTGTCCATACGGGTAGCAGTGGTCGGGCCGGCTGGGCCTACCACTTCGTCACCCACCGGGTCGACCGGGCCGACGTAGTAGATGAAGCGGCCTTTCAGGTCTACCGGCAACGCTTCGCCACGGTTGAGCATTTCAACCATGCGCTTGTGCGCGGCATCGCGGCCGGTCAGCATCTTGCCGTTGAGCAGGATGGTTTCACCCGGCTTCCAGCTGGCCACTTCTTCCGGGGTGATGTCGTCGAGGTTGACGCGACGGGCGCTTGGGCCGGCTTCCCAGACGATTTCCGGGTAGGCGTCCAGCGACGGCGCTTCCAGTTCTGCCGGGCCGGTGCCATCAAGCACGAAGTGGGCGTGGCGGGTGGCGGCGCAGTTGGGGATCATGCACACCGGCAAGGACGCGGCGTGGGTCGGGTAGTCCATGATCTTGACGTCGAGCACGGTGGTCAGGCCACCCAGGCCCTGGGCGCCGATGCCCAGCTGGTTGACCTTGTCGAACAGCTCCAGGCGGATTTCTTCCAGGCGGTTCTGTGGGCCACGGGCTTTCAGTTCGTGAATGTCGATGGACTCCATCAACACTTCCTTGGCCATGACCGCGGCCTTCTCGGCGGTACCGCCGATGCCGATGCCGAGCATGCCAGGCGGGCACCAGCCAGCACCCATGGTCGGCACGGTCTTCAGTACCCAGTCGACGATCGAGTCGGACGGGTTGAGCATGGCCATCTTCGACTTGTTTTCCGAGCCGCCGCCCTTGGCTGCGACATCGACTTCCACCTTGTCGCCGGGGACGATGGAGTAGTGGATCACTGCCGGGGTGTTGTCCTTGGTGTTCTTGCGGGCACCGGCCGGGTCGGCCAGGATCGAAGCGCGTAGGACGTTTTCAGGCAGGTTGTAGGCGCGACGCACACCTTCGTTGATCATGTCGTCGACGCTCATGGTAGCGCCATCCCAGCGCACGTCCATGCCCACGCGGATGAACACGGTGACGATACCGGTGTCCTGGCAGATTGGACGATGGCCGGTGGCGCACATGCGCGAGTTGATCAGGATCTGGGCGATGGAATCGCGTGCAGCAGGCGATTCCTCACGCAGATAGGCCTCGTGCATGGCCTGGATGAAATCGACGGGGTGGTAGTACGAGATGAATTGCAGGGCGTCGGCGACGCTCTGAATCAGGTCGTCTTGCTTGATCACGGTCATGCAGCGCGCTCCTCTTAAAGACGGGAACATTCAAAAAGACGCTCGACATAGCCGACCAGCACGTCGAAGCGCCTTGCAAGGCGCCGGCAGGTCAGGCCGACGGAAAAAGGCGCGGCAGTATAGCGCGCATCGGTGCCCGGCACACCTGCGGCCGGTCTGGACCATGGTCGGCAGCGTGCAGGCATCTATTTTGCTGGTGTGCGCTGCTTGGCTTACAGTGAGCCTTGGACAGCAGGAGATGTACCGAACATGCCCGAAATTTGCGTGGGCGAGCGCCGCTGGCTGGTGCCCATTGGCAGCAACCTGCTCGATGCCCTCAACGAGGCGGGGCTCAATGTGCCTTACAGTTGCCGCGCCGGCAGTTGCCACGCCTGCCTGGTGCACTGCCTGGACGGGCAACCGGCAGACGCTTTGCCCGAGGCATTGGCGTTGGAGAAGCACGCCCAGGGCTGGCGCCTAGCTTGCCAGTGCCGGGTGGTCGAGGACCTGCGTGTGGCGTTGTACGACCCCTTGCTGGGTGGTGTCCCGGCGCAGGTCTGTGCGTTGGACTGGTTTGGCGATGTATTGCGTCTGCGGTTGCGCCCTGATCGGGTGGTGCGTTACCAGGCGGGGCAGCACGTGGTGCTGTGGCTAGGCGCGGTTGCTCGGCCTTATTCCTTGGCCAGCCTGCCGGGCGAGGACGATTTTCTCGAGTTTCATATCGATTGCCAGCGGCCTGGTGCCTTTTGCGACAAGGTGCGTGGCCTGCAGGTCGGCGATGAGATGCGTTTGGGGGAGTTCAGAGGCGGAGCCCTTCATTACGACCCTGATTGGCAGGAGCGGCCGCTGTGGTTACTGGCTGCGGGAACCGGGCTGGCGCCACTCTGGGGTATCTTGCGCGAAGCGTTGCGCCGGGGGCATCGGGGCGAAATCCGGGTGGTGCATGTGGCGCGGGATCCGGCTGGGCACTATCTGGCGGAGAAGCTGCTGAAGCTGCCCGGGGTGAGTGTCGAGCTGGTGCTGGTAGAGCATGTGGATGAAGCGTTGGCCGGGATGCGACTGTTGTCGCGCCAGACGGTGGCGCTGCTGTGTGGGGCACCGGCGAGTGTCGAGCGGTTTGCCCGGCGCATGTTCATGGCAGGGGTACCGCGGGGGCAGGTGTTTGCTGATGTGTTCGTCGAGCATGCCTGAGGGTCGCCTTGAAGTGCGAAGGGCCGCAAAGCGGCCCCTCTTTCATGCGGCGCTGCGCTCGGCGACGGGTACCTCGGCCAGCCCCCGCCGGTAGAGAACCAGGTAATACGACCCCAATCCGATCAACCAGCAGAACACTGCCGTCCATACATTGTGTGACAGGAAGTGTGCACCCTGCATCATCCTGCCCACCGACAGTACCGACCCTGCTGTCAAGGCCACTACGAATGCCACCCGCGCCAGGCGCGGCTTGCGATCACGCAGCATGAAGAACAAGGCGAACAGGCAGAACCCGGTCGCTGCATGCCCGCCCGGCCAGCACAGCCCAGGCTTGTCGGTAGGCGGCCGAGGTTCCAGCAGCTTGCTGTAGGTTTCGGTGCCGCCAAACTGGGTCAGGCTCCAAGGGCACTGCACCTGGGTGACTTTTTTCAGCGGCGTGACAAACGCCGTGGACAAGCCCAGTGCCAGCGCCAGGCAGCCCAGTTCACGGCGCCAGCCAAACAGGCGCTTCCAGAAAAAGCTCGCGGCAAAGGTCAGCAGCGATATCACCCCCAACAGGATCACCACTTGCTTGACCCGGTCATGCAGGATGTTTTCCAGCAGGTAACTGTGGCGGCCAATGAACTGCCCGGCAGCGGGGTCGAAGAACAGGTTGGCGACATCCATGTCGACTGAAGTCAGCTCCAGCAGGATCAAGGCCAGCGCAGTCGCCAGGGGAATTCCCAGGTACAGCCAATAGTTGATCGGGCGAGGGCGGGTGCGTTGCTGCATGGCGGCTCCAGGGCGCGAAAAAGATCGGCTATTGTCGGCCGCCCGCTATCCTGTGTCCGTGAAGGATCAGTGAAAAAACCGTCAAGTGCGGTGAATTTTCCCCAGGGCTGGCACCGTGCAGGCATAGGCCTTAAGCTGCGCCTGCCGCGCACCACAGCGAAAAGCGCCGCACAGGAGAAACCGATGCGCATTCTTTTGGTTGAAGACAACCGCGATATCCTGGCCAACCTGGCCGATTACCTGGGCATGAAAGGCTACACCGTCGACTGTGCCCAGGATGGCCTGTCCGGGCTGCATCTGGCTGCCACCGAACATTACGACCTGATCGTACTCGACATCATGCTGCCAGGCATCGATGGCTACACCCTGTGCAAGCGCCTGCGCGAAGATGCCCGCCGTGACACGCCGGTGATCATGCTCACTGCCCGTGACCAGCTGGACGACCGCCTGCAGGGTTTCCGCTCGGGTGCTGACGACTACCTGCTCAAGCCATTTGCCCTGTCGGAGCTGGCGGCGCGCATCGAGGCGGTGCTGCGCCGTGCCCAGGGCGGTGGGCGGCGCACCCTGCAGGTGGCTGACCTGAGCTACGACCTCGATACCCTCGAGGTGACCCGCCAGGGTCGCCTGCTGAAGCTCAACCCGGTCGGCCTCAAGCTGCTGGCGGTACTGATGCAGAAAAGCCCGCACGTACTGCGCCGCGAGGTGCTGGAAGAAGCCTTGTGGGGCGACGACTGCCCCGATAGCGACAGCCTGCGCAGCCATGTGCATCAGCTGCGCCAGGTGATCGACAAACCGTTTGAAAAACCGTTGCTGCATACCGTCCATGGCGTCGGCTATCGCCTCGCCGAGGGCCGCGATGGAGTTTAAGCAAAGCCTTGCCCAGCGCATCATCATCGCCTTTGCCCTGATGAGCGCGCTGGTGGCCGGGGCCTTCGCATTCGGTATCGTTGGCACGGTGCACCTGGTCGAAGAGCGACTGATTTCCTCGGTACTGGGCGGTGACTTGCAGCGCCTGCTGCGTATGGACAGCGTCAGTGACTGGAGTCATCGGCCTCGCCCAGACCAGCTGTTCTATTTCAGCGGCGGGCGTGACGACTTCGAGCTGCCCAAGGACCTGCGGCACCTCGACCGCGGTTTCCACGAGGTGTTCCGAGACCAGCTGTCCTACCACGCCATGGTCGAAATCGTCGATGGTCGCCGTTATGTACTGCTGCAGGACCAGAGCGACTTCGAGGAGCGCGAGCGCGTACTGTTTGCCGTCGTTGTGGTGGGCTTCGTGCTCAGCCTGGTGTTGGCGGTCATCCTTGGCTGGCTGGTTGCACGTCGGGTAATGGCACCGGTCATCCGCCTGGCGCGTCAGGTGCGCCACCGCGATCAACTACTGGGCCTGGCCCCGCCGCTGGCTCCGGATTATGCGGCAGACGAAGTCGGCCAGCTTGCAGTGGCTTTCGACGACACCCTGGGCCGCCTGCGTGATGCGCTGACCCGCGAGCGGCTGTTCACCAGCGACGTCAGCCACGAGCTGCGCACGCCGTTGATGGTGTTGGCGACCTCGTGTGAGCTTCTGATGGAAAACCCCGGCCTCGATGCCCGTGCGCGTAGCCAGGTGGAGCGCGTGGCGCGGGCCACCGAAGAAATGCGCGAGCTGGTCAAGACCTTCCTCATGTTGGCCCGCGCGCAGCGTGATGAGGGGGCAGTGGCGTCACGGGCGACCCTGCGCGAAGTGGCCGACGAGCTCATTGGGGTGTGGCGCGACACCATCGAACAGAAAGGCCTCACCCTGTATTTTGACGGCCGCGTGAGCGCAAGCCCTGTGCTGTACAACGCCACCTTCCTGCAATCGGTGATGGGCAACCTGCTGCGCAATGCGGCGCACTACACCGAAAGTGGGTATATCCGCCTGAGCCTGGAAGCCAACGGTTTCAGCGTAGAGGACAGCGGCGTGGGTATCCCCGAAGAGCAGCGCGAGGCCATGTTCAGGCCGTTCGTGCGGGGCGATGAACGGCGTGGCGAGGGGCTTGGGTTGGGGCTTTCGCTGGTGCAGCGGATCTGCGACGACCAAGGTTGGCGTGTCACCCTGACATCCACCTTGCCGCATGGCTGCCGCTTCCAGGTGGACCTGAGCAACACCGTGGCCAAAGGCGACCCGGACACCTTGGTCGAGTAATGTTTTGTATCAGGTCAAATAGTGCTCAACGTTTTTTTCACATTGGCATGACCTGATTCCAACGCTTGCATGACTAGTGTGGGCGCAATGGAGTCAGGAGATGCCCAATGCGTAGCCCCATCAAGCTTGAATTTTCCGAGAAGTACGACAAAGACCATGCACGCGAGTACTTTCTCAAGCACCAGGACGGCCTGGCGCGACGCCTTTCCCACAAGCGAGATGAGCAGTTGGCGCGCCGCGCCTTGGCATTGGCGGGCGAGCCTGGCCTGGTACTCGACCTGCCATGCGGAGCGGGCCGTTTCTGGCCGCTGTTGGCGGAAAAGCCCAATCGGGTAATCATCGGTGCCGACAACTCCGAGGCCATGATCGAGACAGCCTGTGCGGCGCAACCGCCAGAAGTGGTGGCACGGGTACGGCCTTTGCAGACTTCGGCATTTGCCATCGACCTGCCAGACAACGCCGTGGACAGCATTTTCTGCATGCGCCTGTTCCATCACATTGGCGAGTCGGCGCACAGAAAGACCATTCTTTCGGAATTTCAACGGGTTAGCCGTGATAGCGTGATCCTGTCACTGTGGGTGGATGGCAACTTCAAGGCCTGGCGCCGGAAAAAGCTGGAGCAACGCCGTAGCGCCAAGGCCGAGCAGGATAATTACCAGAACCGTTTCGTGTTACCTGCCGAAACGGTCGAAGAAGAATTCAGGGCCGCCGGCTTCAGAATCCAGGAACGCCTCGACTTCCTGCCGTTCTATGCCATGTGGCGGGTCTATGTATTGCGTAAGGGGTAGTGTTTGATGGCTGTAGCCCATAAAGGGGAAGCGCAGTTCGATTTTTACTGGCGCCAGCAAGGCGAGTGGGTCGAGGAGCCTAACCAGCGCCGCGGCGGCGAGAGTGGCGTGCAACGCCTTAACGATGCCGATGGCAAGCTGTTGTATGCCAAACGCCAGGTCGGGCATATCTACCGCAGCCTGTTGCACCCTTTTGGTCGGCCGACCGTGTTGCGTGAACTCGATGCGCTGAACAGTTTCGAGCAGTTGGGCGTGCGTGTACCGCGCATCGTCTTCTGTGGCGCACAGCGTGATGCCGAGCACCAGTGGCGCGCGCTGCTGGTCAGCGAAGCGCTGGACGGTTTTGTCGAACTCGACACCTGGCATGCCGAAGGTGCCCGCGAGCGTTACCCGCAGGTGGTGCATGAGCGCATGCTCAAGGACCTGGCGGACAACCTGGCGCGGATGCACCTAGGGCACTGGCAGCATGGCTGCCTGTACGGCAAGCACGTATTCATCAAGGTAATCGGCGAGGGCGAGCAGGCTCGCGTCGAAGTGGCGCTGCTGGACCTGGAAAAGTGCAGGCGGCGTATCAGCTGCCAGCGTGCGGCTGGCAATGACTTGCGTCAGCTACGCCGCCATTCGTCGCTCAATGACGCGGAATGGCAGACACTGCTCTACTTTTACAAGATGGCGTTTGGCAGCGCTGTCAAAGGGTTAGAGTAATGAAACTAGAAATTGCTCGAGCTTTGTTCCTGGTAGCTGGCCTGGCGGTGACCACCGTGGCGGTGGCTGCCTGGGAAGAGCCGAGGCCAACGGTGTTCAGCAAGGCTGAGATGGCAGACCAGTGCGCGTTGCCGCGGGATGCAAAACCGCAGCAGCAGGCACGAAGCGAGCCGGACCAGGACCTTTTGCTGTTCCTGTTTGGCTTGCGTCAAGGGTTGCGGCCACCGGGATGAACCCTGCGTTAGCTGGAAAAGCCAGAGGCCTCGCGATTGCGGGGCCTTTGGCTTTTTGCATCTGCGTTGCCGGCCTCTTCGCGGGCAAGCCCGCCCCCACAGGTCGGTTCAAGCGATTGCAGGTGCCTTGGCGCTCGCCTTGTGCGCCAGCAGGGTGTAGATGCACGGCAACACAAACAAGGTAAACAGCGTGCCAATCGACATCCCGGTGGCAATCACCATACCGATGTCAAACCGGCTGACCGCTCCCGCCCCGCTTGCCAGAATCAGCGGCACCATGCCGAACACCATCGCCGCGGTGGTCATCAGCACCGGCCGCAGGCGAATGGCCGCTGCTTCCTCGATTGCTTCGCGCACACTCAGGCCACGCTCATCGCGTAGCTGATTGGCGAACTCGACGATCAGGATTCCGTGCTTGCTGATAAGCCCGATCAATGTCACCAGCCCGACCTGGGTGTAGATGTTCATGCTCGACACACCCAGGAACAGCGGCAAAAGCGCGCCACAGATGGACAACGGCACTGTCACCAGAATCACCAACGGGTCGCGGAAGCTTTCGAACTGTGCAGCCAGCACGAGGAAAATGATCGCCAGCGCCAGGCCGAAGGTGACCCACAATGCGCTGCCTTCCTGCACATACTGGCGGGCCACGCCGGCGTAGTCGAAGGCAAAGCCCTCTGGGGCCTCTTCGCGAGCGATGTCCTGCACGGTCTTCAGTGCCTCGCCCAGGCTGACCATGGGGACGCCCTGGATGATCGCAGCGTTCAGTTGCTGGAACTGGTTGAGCTGGCGTGGGCGAGCGCGGTCGGTGAGGGTGATCAGGGTCGACAGCGGCAACAACTGGCCCTGCTCGTTCTTCACGTAGTAATTGTTCAGCCAGCCGGGGTTGTCGCGGTAAGGCCGTTCAACCTGGGCGATCACCTTGTAACTGCGACCTTCAAGGGTGAAGCGGTTGATTTCCGCCTCGCCCAGCAGGGTCGCCAGGGTGCCGCCGAGGGTGTCCATCGACACCCCCATCTGCGCCGCCTTTGCCCGGTCGATGTCCACCACCACTTCGGGCTTGTCGAAGGCAAGATCGATATCGAGGAAGGCGAACTTGCCCGATGCCTGAGCGCGTGTCTTGATGCGCTGGGCCACGTCCAGCAGTGCCGGGTAGTCGCCAGCGGTATTGATCACAAACTGGAATGGCAAGCCCTCGCCAGTGCCGGGCAACGACGGCAGGTTGAAGCCGAAGATCTGCAGCCCGCTGATTTCCTCGAGTTTGGCCTGTACCAGCGGCAGTAGCTCCATCTGTGTGCGTTCGCGCTCGTTCCAGGGCTTGAGCAAAAAACCACCGATACCGGTCTGCACGCCGTTGAAGCCGTTGATCTGAAACGACGAGTAATACTCGGGGAAGGCCTTGAACAGCGGTGTGAACTGGTCGGTGTAGGCGTTGAGGTAGTCGAGGTTGGCCGGTTGAGGCGAGCTGCTCATCATGAAAATCACCCCCTGGTCCTCATTGGGCGCCAGTTCGTTCTGGGTGAATTTGAGCAGCACCGGGATCAGGCACAGGATGATCACGGCAAACACCAGCACCACCGGCCGGCTGTCGAGGGTGGCGTGCAGCACGCGCTGGTAGCGCCCTTTCAGGCGTTCGAACAGCTGGTCGAGGCGGTGGGCCAGGCCGCTCGGGTTCTGCTCCCGGCGCAGCAGCAGGGCGCACATCATCGGTGACAGGGTCAGGGCAACGATACCGGAAATGACCACCGCCCCGGCCAGCGTCAGGGCAAATTCCTTGAACAGCGCGCCGGTGAGCCCGGTGAGAAAGCCGATCGGTGCATACACGGCGGCAAGGGTGATGGTCATGGACACCACTGGCATGGCAATTTCGCGCGCGCCTTCCAGGGCTGCGTCGAACGGCGACTTGCCTTCTTCCATGTGCCGGTGAATGTTTTCCACCACCACAATGGCATCGTCCACCACCAGGCCGATGGCCAGCACCATGGCGAGCAAGGTCAGCAGGTTGAGCGAGTAGCCCATCATCTGCATGAAGAACAGTACACCGATCATCGACAGCGGTATGGTCACCACCGGAATCAGTACCGAGCGCAGGGCACCGAGGAACAGGAACACCACCACGATGACGATCAGCACCGCTTCGCCCAGGGTCTTGATCACTTCGTCGATCGAGGCCTGGATGAACCGCGTGGCGTCGTAGGCAATCGACACTTTCAATGCCGACGGCAGCTGGCTTTCCAGCTCAGGCATGATGCGCCGCACTTCCTTAATGACATCCAGTGGGTTGGCGGCCGGGGTGGCCTTGATGCCGATATAGACCGACGGGGTGCCGTCGAACGAGCTGACCGTGTCGTAGTTTTCTGCGCCCATCTCGACCCGCGCCACATCGCCCAGCAGCACGCGGCTGTCACCGCTGGTCTTGAGCGGAAGGGCGGCGAACGCCTCGGCCGACTTCAGCTCGGTGCTGGCGTTGACGCTGGTGACCACGTATTCGCCTTTCACCTCGCCAGCAGCGGAAAGGAAGTTGTAGCGGCGTACGGCATTGGTCACGTCGGTAGCCGAAAGGCCGAAACCGGCCAGCTTCACCGGGTCCAGCCAAAGGCGCATGGCGAACACCTGGTTGCCGAGGATCTCCGCCTCGGCCATGCCCGGCAAAGTGGCCAGCTTGGGCTGGATAACCCGTGACAGGTAGTCGGTGATCTGCGGGTTGCTCATTTCCTTGCTGTAGAAGCTGACGTACATCAGCGCCGAGGCGTCGGCAGCTTCCTTGCTCAGTACCGGGTCTTCTGAGTCCTGGGGAAGCTTGTTACGCACCTCATTGGCCTTGGCCAGCAGCTCGGTGAACAGCCGGTCGCTGTCGGCGCCAACGCGCGCGTAAATGGAAATGATCGAGAAGTTCTGCCGGCTCACCGAGGTCATGTAGTCGATGCCTTCGGCGCTGGCCAGGCTTTGCTGCAATGGCTGGGTGATATAGCCCTGAATGGTTTCGGCGTTGGCCCCGGGGTAGGCGGTAGTGACCGTGATCAGGGCGTTTTCCATTTGCGGGTACTGGCGGATCTGCAGCTTGTTCCAGGCCTGGAAGCCGAGCAGCAGAATCAGCAGGCTGACCACGCTGGCCAGCACCGGGCGGCGGATGAACGGGTCGGTGAACGCCATGCCAGCCTCCTGTCAGTCCTTGGCCGCTGCGCCCGGTTCGGGCTTGAGGGCGTTGTCCTGGCCAATGCGTATCGCGGCACCGGGTGTGAGTTTCAGCTGCCCGGCGGTGACCACCTGTTCCCCGGCCTGCAGGCCTTCGCTGACTACGACCACGCCGTCCCGGCGCTCGCCAGTTTTTACCGTGCGCTGTTCGGCGACCAGCTGGGGTTGGCCCTTGTCGTCGTATTCCGGCTTGCCGTCCTTGTCCTTTTTCGGTGAGGCGACATACACCGAGTTGCCATACAGGGTGTAGGTAATGGCGCTTTCCGGCACCACCACTTGCGGTTGCGGGTTGGGCAGCAGGATCAACAGGCTGGCGAACATGCCTGGCAGCAGTTTGCCATCGGGGTTGGCCAGGGTGGCGCGTATCAGCAGGTTGCGCGTGGCTTCCTCGACCTTGGGGTTGATGGCGCTGAGGCTGCCGGGGAAGCGCTGACCCGGGTAGGCGGCCACTTGCACCAGCACCTGCTGGCCCAGGCGTAGTTGTGGCAGGGCCTGTTCCGGCACATTGAAGTCTACGTACAGGCTGGACGTGTCTTGCAGGGTGGCGATCACAGTGCCGGCGGCCAGGTACTGGCCGATGTCCACCTGGCGGATGCCGATGGTGCCGCTGAAAGGTGCATTGATGCGTTTCTTGATCTTCTGCGCCTTAAGCTGCTCGACCACTGCCTGGTTGCGCCGGTACTGGGAGGAAAGGCGGTCGAACTCGCCGCGGGAGATGGCCGAATCGCCCACCAGCTGGCTGCCACGGCCGAAGTCGACCTTGGCTAGGCCCAGGTCGGCCAGGGCGGTACCGAGCAGGGCTGTTTCCTGATCGTCGTTGAGCTGCAAGAGCAGTTGCCCGGCCTTGACCTGCTGGCCTGAGTCGAAGTGCAGGGATTTGACGATGCCTTCCACCTCCAGGCTCAGATCCACGCCCTGCAGCGCCTTAAGGCTGCCGACAGCGGGCAGGCGCTCTTGCCACGGGCGCTGTTCAGCCATGGCAGCCGCCACGGTGATAGGGGGCTTGGGGGCAGTGAACATCTGGATCTGCTGGTAGATCGAGAAGGCTTTGTAACCCCCCAGGGCCAGCACGATCAGCAGAACCACGGCCAACATGATGAGCATGCGGCGGCGCAGCATAGGTCCGGTTCCTTGGATGCAGTTGTTATTCGCTTCTACACGACAACGGGCGATCCTGCCCACGTGTGGATGGGGGAAGTATTGACTGTTTTTCCGGAGGTGGGGGGGTGAAATGCCTGTGCCGGCCTTTTCGCGGCTAAAGCCGCTCCTACAGGGACTGTGTAGAACCCTGTGGGATCGGCTTTAGCTGCGAGAAGGCCAGTGAGTGCAACAGAATAATCAGACGAGATGCAGGTGGTTGTCCCAGAAGCCGGACGGCAGGTTCATCGGTTGCCCGACCAGTTCGGTCTTGCGGCAATCGTAGAACCGGCAGCGGCCCTGCCCGGAGGTGACGACAAAGCCGTCCTTCACCGCGCCAACGCCTGCGCAGTCGGGCATCGGGGCATCCAGCCGCACCGCGCCGCTGTCCAGGTCCCAGACGAACAGGCGGTTGGCCCGCGGTGCCGTCAGCGCCACCAGCCGCAGCTCGCTGTGGATGGCAACGCTTGCGGTGTATTGGGCCATGGCTTGCAGTTGCCGCTCTGGCACCGGGAAGGCCTTGAATGGCTCGCCCGGGCGCTTGATCGCCAGCAGCTCGGCAGTTTCATCGGCATCGCCCATGAACTGCTGGCAGGCGGCGATGGTACCATCGCTGGCCACTGCCAGGTGTCGCACGCTGTTCATCTGCTGGGTCAGGGTTTCCTTGCTCAGCAGGGTGCCGTCGCGCTGCATCAGCACCAGGCTCGGTTGCATGGCGTCGAGGTTCATCTCGACACGGCTTTCGGCTTCGGTACGGATACCGCCGTTGGCCACGACCAGCGTTTCACCGTCAGGCAGCCAGGCAACCTCGTGCGGGCCGATACCGTGGGTCGGGATCTCACCGGTGTGCACCAGGCGTTCGCCTTCGAAACGGTACACGCCAAGTACGCCGCGCCCGGGGTCGGTGGTGTCGTTCTCGGTGGCATACAGCCATTCGCCACCTTTGTGTACGACGGCGTGGCCATAGAAGTGCCGGTTCGGCTGCGAGGTTACTGTTTGCAGCAGGCGCCCGTCACGCAGGTCGATCAGGTAGCTTTCGGTGCCTGGGCGGCGGGCGACGAACAGGGCGATGGGCAGCTCAGGGTGGTGGATGATGGCATGGCAACGCTGAGCGACCTGGGTGCTGAACACCTGTGTGCCGTCCAGGCGAAAACCTACGGCAAAGTGCTGGCCGTTGCCGTTGTCACGCGCCGAGAGCAGCAAGGGTTCGCTGCCTTTGTTGCGGAACAGGCTCCAGCCGCCCAAGGTGAGGGCACTGAGCAATACGCTACCGAGTTTGAGTGCCTGGCGTCGCAGCATGATCAGTCACCGTCGTTGGCATTGAAGCCCAGCTGGATGTTCAGCGCCTTGGCCAGATCGCCTTCGTGCAGGCGGTGGACGACGTTCAAGCTGTCGTAGATCTGGTTGAGGGTTTGTTGACCGGCGTCGTCGGCCAGCAGCTCACCCAGCGTTTTCTGGTTATCGGCCAGCAACTTGAGCGAGGTTGCGTAGGCAGCGTCGATCTTGTCCGCCAGCGCTTTCTGATCGCTGGGCAGCAGGCCGCGCAGGCCCTGGTTGTCTACCCCGACCCAGACGGCTTCGGCGGCCTTGAGGCTGGCCTGTAGGCTGTTCATCGAGTTGTGGCTGCGCCAGGCCTCGGCCTGCAGCGGCTGCGGGATGCCCTTGCTCTGACGGCCCATCGGTGCGCCGAGCTTCTTCTTCAGGGTGTCCAGGGCGGTCACCTGGGCGCGCAGCAGATCGGCGATAGCCTCGTGGGAGTCGGCGTAGCGCTGGTTGGGGAACTTGGTCATCTGCGAAAGCATGCCGTCGGTGCTGTTCCAGCCTTTGAGAATCTCCTCTGCCAGGGCTTTCTGGTGTGCGCCGATGGCCACCAGCAGCGGGCAGTAGCGGGCTTTCTGTTCGGCAGTGGCGATGTCCGGCTTGCTGTCGAACAGGATGTACTCATAGGCCGACAAGCCACGTACCACTACGCTGGACTTGCCCAAAGCCTCAGCATCAACCGGCTTGTCGCCGTTGACCAACTGCTCGACCTGACGGCCGACCAGGTTTTTCTTGTCAGGCCAGAATTGGACCTGCCAGGCGCGGTTGCCTTCAGCCAACGGGCCGACCAGTAGCGGTTGCAGCTCGGCCCAGGCTTTTTGTGCATTGAGGAAGTCGGCGCGGGCTTTGTCCAGGCTTTCCTTGCCTTCGCAATAGGCCAGGGCACTGGCAGCCAGCGTACGGTCGGCTTCGACCCAGCGGCTGTAGGTAGGCAGGATCACCTGGTTGGCGATGGCGGCGGAGGTCACTGCTTGCGGGTCTTGTGGCGAGCAGGCACCGAGGGCGAGTGCGGCGAGGCTGGTGAACAACAGTTTGGGTCGGAACATGCCCGGCTCCTTTGCGCGTTTAAAGTGAGTTCAGGAACGCGAGCAACGCAGCGCGCTGCTCGGCATCGAAAGTGAGTACGAAATTGCGTGCCGCCTCGGCTTCGCCACCGTGCCACAGCACGGCCTCAAGCAGGTTGCGGGCGCGGCCGTCATGCAGGAACTGGCTATGGCCGCTGACCGTTTCGCTCAGGCCGATGCCCCACAGTGGCGGCGTACGCCAGTCCTGGCCGTTGGCGGCGAATTCGGTGCGCTCGTCGGCCAGCCCCGGGCCCATGTCATGCAGCAGCAGGTCGCTGTAGGGGCGGATGACCTGGTTGGCCAATGCGGGTTCGGTGGCGTCGGCGGCGGTGGTGAACTGCGGGGTGTGGCAACCTTGGCAACCCGCCTGGTAGAACAGGTTCTTGCCCGCCAGCACCTGTGGCGAGCCAACGTCGCGGCGGGCCGGCACCGCCAGGTTGCGGGTGTAGAACGTGACCAGGCGCAGGATGTTGTCGCTGACTTCTTTCTCGCCATCGGCACCGTCGCCGTTGGGCGCAGCCAGGCAGTCGGTTTGTGCCGGAGTGCAATCGTCGTTGGGCAGCAGGGTGCTGGTCAGGCCCATGTCGCCGGCAAAGGCGTGCACGTTCTGCTGGTTGACGTTGGGCTGCCCGGCTTTCCAGCCGAAGCGGCCGATCACTGTTTTGCCCTGGGCGTCGTCCCATACACGGTTGGCCCGCCCGCGGATGCCATTGCGGTTACGGTCGTCCGGGTCTTCGTTGGCCAGCAGGTCGGCTTCGGGGATCGCTTCAAGCAGGCCCAGGCCGATCATCGGTGGTGCCACCCGCGCAGAAAAACGCGTGTCGGGGTGCATCACTCCATAGCCGAGCTGGGTGATTTGCAGGGCTGGCTTGCGCAGCTCGACCTGATGGCCGTCCTTGAATGACATGGTTTCGCGGGTGTAGCTCACCCGCACCTTGCCTTCGGGCGCCACGCCGGGGATGGCCATGTCCTGCAACTGGGTACCGTAGACGGGCTCTGGCACCACGCCGAGGCGCTCGATCACTTTGGCCAGGTAGGGTTGGTCGGGAATCGACAGGCGCACCAGCATACCCACCGCGTTGCTGTCGCCCTGCTCTGGTGGGTGGCCACGACCGTCGCGCACATGGCAGTTCTGACAGGCGTTGGTATTGAACAGCGGGCCCAGACCATCACGCGCGGTGGTGGTTGACGGCGCGATCACCCAAGGGTTGCGAAAGAAACTGTTGCCAACGGCGAAGTCCAGGCGCAGCGCTGGCGAGAGGTTGGCCGAGGGCAGGGAATAGGCATTGCGGTCGCTGCGCTGCACGGTCGCCTGGCCACCCGACAACGCTTCGCCGGGCTCGGCGTGGGTGAAGCGCGGGGCGTCGTCACAGGCGGCCAAGGCCAAGGCCAGCAGCAGAGGGGGGAGTCGGGACAGCGACAAGGACATCGAGAATCCTGGGCGTGAGCGAAAAACCGGCGTGCAGCTTAGCAGGCCCAGGATCATTGAATAAGAGCAATTTGCGTTTGCTTGATGAAATCGCTGCCAGCGCGGTTGCTCAGGCCATATAGAGCATGAAGTGTCGGTTGACCAGGTTGACGATCAGGTTCTTGTTGCCGCCACCGCGATTATCGCCGATGACTTCGATGACGTCTTCGCTGGTGTATTCCATGGAGGAGGCGGTAAGGCACTTGACCGCGTCCATGTGCGCAGGTTGCCAGTAATCCTGGAATAACCAGATGCTGGTGTCGGCAGACGGGCCGAGGATCAGGCGCAAGGCCTTGTGGTTCTCAGTCGATCTGCCGATCCACGGGATGGCCAGCGAGCCATTCCAGACGTGCTGGGCGCCGACTGCCAGGCTGTTGCTGCGGTTTTCACCGTCGATCAGGGTCAGGGTATAGGGCGTGTTATTGGCGATGGAGCGCAAGTACGTGACGTTGGCCATGTAGTGTTTTCCTTTCAATGTTCAGTTTTCGGGCGTGGCAACGGGCTGGTCGGGGCGCGATAGACATAGGCCGCGAGCAAGGTGATTTCGTTGAACGGAGGGTCTAGCTCGGCGGGATGAAAGCGTCCGAGCAACTGCATCCCTTGGTCAATGGCGACTGCCTCGAACATACGGCGGTCAGTTTCGTTGGGGTCGTACAGGTAGATCTTGCCGGGGCGGGCAACTACCCGGCACATTTCCTCGGCCACATGCCGGGTGATCGGAGCGCCCATCAGCGTCACGTGAGGGACTGCATGGTCGTCGAGGGGAAAGACCGGAGCATCGTATTCGTATACGACAATGAGGTTGGGAATGTGCCCGCCAGCGAA
Organism: Pseudomonas sp. GLN_2; assembly: GCF_043106005.1. Taxonomy (NCBI): domain Bacteria; kingdom Pseudomonadati; phylum Pseudomonadota; class Gammaproteobacteria; order Pseudomonadales; family Pseudomonadaceae; genus Pseudomonas; species Pseudomonas sp. GLN_2. The sequence goes on from NZ_JBICMC010000020.1 coordinate 37,057, forward strand.
CGGCCCGTTGGAGATGAGCTGGCCAGCCTTGTTCAGGTTGTACGCATCGTTGAATCCGGTGATGAGGTCTTCCCCATTCATGCGCTGGACGATTCGGCCCTCGCCCCAGACATCAAGAATCTGCAGCACTGTGCCTCCTGTTAGGTTTGATCGAAGGCCTACAGGATGAGCATCTGCGTGCACGCGAGGCAGCGGGAAGCGTTTTACCCGGCAGCAAACGAAAACGCCCGGCACAAGGCCGGGCGTTTTCGATGAAGCGCTACAGCAGGATCAGAACTCGTGATCCGCAGTGTCCGGGTTCAGGTTGGCAATGCCCAGCTTGCCCGCGGCCTGCTCGATCGAGCCGGTCTGCTTGACCAGGGCGGCGATGGCGTCACGCACGATCTGGTTGCCGGCAGCATTGTCGGCGGCGATCAGCTGGTCGTAGTGCTCGCCTTTGAGGGCGTGGTCGACGATCACCTGAAGCTTGGCCTCGGTGGCTTCCAGATCGGCCTTGAGGGCTGCATCGGCGGCCGGGTCAACCTTGGCGACCAGCGACGACAGGCTAGGGCCGGTCAGCTTGGTGCCGTCCGGGCGGGTGTACTCGCCCAGGTAGACGTTGCGGATGCCCTTGGCGTCGTAGAAGTGCGAATAGTGAGTGTTGTCGCTGAAGCAGTCTTGCTCGTCTTCTGGCGAGTTGGCTTCCAGCGAAACTTTCATGCGCTCGCCAGCCAGTTCGCCCAGCGACAGGCTGCCCATGCCGAACAGCATCTTGCGCAGGCCGTCGTTGACAGGCTCGGCTTCCAGCTTGGCGCGGTAGTTGTCGGCGACGTTCGGTGCCCAGTTGCCGACCATCTCTTCGAGGTCGGTGACCAGCAGGTCGGTAACCGCTTTGAGGTAGGCGCGGCGGCGGTCGTTGTGGCCGCCGGTAGCGCCCTGGCCTTCCAGGTAGTCGGATGCCGGGCGGTTGCCAGCGCCAGGGCCGGTGCCGTTCAGGTCCTGGCCCCAGAGCAGGAATTCGATGGCGTGATAGCCCGTGGCAACGTTGGCCTCGGAGCCAGCCAGCTCGTTCAGGCTAGCCAGTTTTTCGGGGGTGATGTCCTTGACGTCGACCTTCTCTTCGCCCACCTGGATCTCGGTGTTGGCGATGATGTTGGCGCTGGCCCCCGGGTTGCCCAAGGCGTGCTCGTAGCTCTTGTCGACGTAGTCGATCAGGCCTTCGTCCAGGGGCCAGGCGTTCACCTGACCTTCCCAGTCGTCGATGATGGTGTTGCCAAAGCGGAAGGTTTCGCTCTGCAGGTACGGTACGCGCGCGGCGAACCAGGCTTCCTTGGCGGCTTTCAGGGTTTCGTCGTTGGGCTTGGCCAGGAACGCGTCGACTGCGGTCTGCAGCGTCTTGGCAGTGCTCAGCGAGTCGCTGTACACGGCGTAGACCATGTCGGTGTAATGCTTGACCACGGCTTTGCCGGCGGCTTCGTCGACAGCCCCTGGCGCAACAGCGGTGGTGGCGGCAGCAGGTGCCTGGGCTTGCGGCGCGGCGGCTTTTTCGTCCTTGCCTTCACCGCAACCGGCGAGGGCGATGGCAATGGCCAGCAGACTGGCGGGGGCCAGAGGCATTCGAATCATTATTGGTTTTCCTGCATCGTGTGGTTGGACCAGAGGGGTGGACCGTGCGCCGTGGCACGCAAAACTACAACATCATGCGAAAGATTTGCATTTGCTGTAAAGGGGCGGGCACGCAATTCATGTAAATCAGCGGCACGGCCAGTAACCGGGCAGATGGCCTCAGGACACCGAAACCCGGTTGCGTTGCGCTTGTTTGAGGAAGTGGGTCAGTTCACGGGCCGAAAGGGGCTTGCTGTAGTGGTAGCCCTGGCCCTCGTGGCAACCCTGGGCAACGATGTAGGTTTCCTGCTCGGCCGTTTCCACGCCCTCGGCGATCACCTGCATCCCCAGGCTCTTGCCCAGCTGGATGATGGCGCGAACGATGGTGGCGTCGTCATCATCGTCGAGCAGGTCCTGAACGAAACTCTTGTCGATCTTGATCTTGTCCAGGGGCAGCGACTTCAGGTAGCTGAGGGACGAGTAGCCGGTGCCGAAGTCGTCGATGGCAATCAGCGCCCCGGAGCGGCGCAGGCTCAACAGGTGCTGGGCGGCGGTGCTGATGTCTTCCATCAGGCCGGTTTCGGTGACTTCCAGTTCCAGGCTGCGCGGTGGTAGGCGATAGGCTTGCAGCAGGTTGTTGACCACCCGTGGCAGCTCACTGTGGTGCAGTTGCACGGTAGACAGGTTGACCGCCATGCGCAGGTCGCTGAAGCCCTGGTCGTGCCATTCGCGCAGTTGCCGGCAGGCCTGGTCAAGCACCCATTCGCCGATGCTGATGATGCTGCCGTTCTGCTCGGCCAGGGGGATGAACTGGTCGGGTGGCACCATGCCCAGTTCCGGGTGCTGCCAGCGCAGCAGGGCCTCTACGCCAACCACCCGGTGGTCGCGGTAGCTGATCTGTGGCTGATACACCAGGTAAAGCTGATTGCGGGGCAGGGCTTCACGCAGGTCCTTTTCCAGTTCGCGACGGCGACGCATCTCGCTGTCGACGCTGGCGATATAGAACTGGTAGCGGTTGCGCGAGCGGGCCTTGGCCAGGGTCATGGTCTGTTCGGCTTTCTGCAGCAGTTTTTCGGTGCTGTCACCGTCTTCGGGGAACAGGGTGATGCCGATGGTCGCACGCAGGCGGATTTGCTCGTGGTCGAGGTCGAACGGTACTTCCAGGTCATCAAGGATGCTTTGCGCCAGTTCGGCAGCCTCGTAGGGCTGCTCGATATTGGCCTGTACCAGGGCGAACTGGTCGCCGCCCAGCCGCGCCAGAGCGCCCAGGCGGCCGCTGTGGGCGCGTAGTCGATCGGCCAGGGCCAGCAGCAACTGGTCACCGACCTGGTAGCTGAACTGTTCGTTGATACCCTTGAAGTCGTCCAGGCCAACGCACAGCACTGCCACACGGTGCTGCAGACGGCCGCCGTCGACGAGGATCTTGTCCAGTTGCTGCTGCAGTTGCTGGCGGTTGGGCAGGCCGGTGAGGAAGTCGTACTGGGCCATGCGCTGCAGGCTGTTTTCCGCCTCGTGGCGCAGATGGGTGTTGCGCTCGATCGAGGCCAGCAACTGGTTGGCGGTGTTCACCCACAGGCCCAGTTCGTTTTTCTCGTGGCCCTTGAGCAGCGGTATCTGGTGCTGGCTGGGGCGGTCAGGGTTGATCTGGGTGAGGTGCTCGATGATCTTCGACAGCGGTTTGGTCAGCAGCCAGTGGTAGACCAGGTAAAGCACCAGGCCCATGGCCATGGCCCGCAGCACGCCGGATATGAAGATGATCACCGCGTTGATCAGGAAATCTTTGCCGTAGGAGGAGGTATCGAGGGTAATGCTGAGGTCGCCGTAGTATTCGCTGTAAGGGCCACGGCCGACCAGTTGCGTGGTGTAGGTGCGCTCCTGGCCGAGGATGAGGTCGGTAAGCCAGCGCATGGACATGTCCTGCAGCGGGCGGGACTTTTCTGCCAGCATGGTTTCGTTGGGGTGGCCAATGGAGGCCATGCGCACTGATTCGTCCTGGAACAGGCCTTCCATGACCTGCATGCCCATTTCACGGTCGAGGCTGTAAACCGCCTGGGTCGAGGGATCGCGGAACATGTCGAGGATGCGCTGGGCATCGTTGTCCACGGCCTGGCGGGTCTTGTAGGTGTCATAGACGATTTGCGCACAGCTGAGCACGACGCCAACCGCCAACGCCGACAGCAGCACGACCCTGAGCAACTTGACCGACAAGCTGTTCCGCAATTCCAGCTTCAATGGGGTTTCCTTAATCCATGCGCATGGCATCATTTTGCCATCAACGATGACGATACACTACCGGCCGATCATGAGCAGTTTATCGGTTGCCTGACCCCGCAACTTGAATGCGCTGTATCAATCTTCCAGACGTTTGATGTTAGCGTGGTATGCGGCCTGAGCAAGCAAAACCGTGCCAGCCTGTTTGCGGCAACACAGGCACAAAAAAACCCGGCACATGGCCGGGTTTCTCGTTCAAGGCCGTATGACTCAGGCCTTGAAGGTCTTGCCTTCGAACTGCTCGGCAACGAAGGCCCAGTTGACCAGGTTCCAGAACGCCTCGACGTACTTCGGACGCAGGTTGCGGTAGTCGATGTAGTAGGCGTGTTCCCAGACGTCGCAGGTCAGCAGCGGGGTGTCGCCGCTGGTCAGTGGGCAGCCGGCGCCGATGGTGCTGGCCAGGGCCAGGGAACCGTCAGCTTTCTTCACCAGCCAGCCCCAGCCGGAACCGAAGGTGCCAACCGAAGTCTTGGTGAACTCTTCCTTGAACTTGTCGAAGGAACCGAAAGCGGCGTTGATGGCGTCAGCCAGTGCACCGGTAGGCTGGCCGCCGCCGTTTGGCGACAGGCAGTTCCAGTAGAAGGTGTGGTTCCAGACTTGAGCGGCGTTGTTGAAGATGCCGCCCGAAGAGCTCTTGACGATCTCTTCCAGGGTCTTGCCTTCGAATTCGGTGCCTGGGACCAGGTTGTTCAGGTTCACGACATAGGTGTTGTGGTGCTTGTCGTGGTGATACTCCAGGGTTTCCTTGGAGATGTGCGGCTGCAGGGCATCATGGGCGTACGGCAGCGGCGGCAATTCAAAAGCCATGGTGGATCTCCTGATTCAGGTCTGTTTGCGGTTTGCGCAAGGCCGATCACGGGCGGCCCGATAAGCGTCGGCGAGTCTGTACTCTTTGCGACGCAAGGGCTGGATCATAGCACCGGGCCCGGCGCATAACCACGCAACAAACATAGGGAATAGAGGTTCCGCAGGGGGCGGGCTGTGCCGACCGGCGGCTCGCGTTGCGCGGGTGTTGCCTGCAAGACCGCGTGCCGCTCGATCTTGCCGTTGATGAATATGCAGCGCCAGGCCCCGCGGTCAGTTGAAGATCAATTGTGCCGCCACCGCGAACATCATCACCGCCACCATCAGGTCGAGCATGCGCCAGGTCGCAGGCCGCGCCAGCCACGGTGCCAGCCACGCCGCGCCAATGGCCAGGGTCGAGAACCACAGCAGCGAAGCGCTGGCCGCACCGGCCACGTAGGCGCCAGGGGCGGACTGTTGGGCGCCCAGCGAGCCGATCAGCAACACGGTGTCGAGGTACACGTGCGGGTTCAGCAGGGTCACCGCCAGGGCGCTGAGCAGTACGGCGCGACGTGAGCGAACGCCCTGGCCTTGCTGGTGCTGCAGGCTCTGCTTGGAGCAGGCACTGCGCAGCGCCTTGGCGCCGTACCAGATCAGGAACACTGCGCCGCCCCAGCGGGCGATTGCCAGCAAGGTCGGGTTGTGTGCCAGCACGGTGGCCAGTCCGAATACCCCGGCGGCCACGAGGATGGCGTCACAGACGATGCACAGCGCTGCCACCGGCAGGTGATGCTCACGGCGCAGGCTCTGGGCGAGGACGAAGGCGTTCTGGGCGCCGATGGCCATGATCAGGCCGAAGGCCACCAGCATGCCATTGAGATAGCTTTGCCACATGGCAGGGCTCTCCAAAAAGGGTCACGGAAGATGCTGGCCATTGTGATGTTCGGCGCTGTATAAGAAAAACAAATAAAGCTGATCACCCATTAGGAAAATCGATGTTCGACTACAAGCTGCTGGCTGCCCTCGCGGCAGTGATCGAACAAGGCGGTTTCGAGCGTGCGGCGCAGGTGCTGGGCTTGTCGCAATCGGCCATTTCCCAGCGCATCAAGTTGCTTGAGGCGCGGGTCGGCCAGCCGGTGTTGGTACGTGCCTCGCCGCCCGGCACGACCGAAGTCGGTCGGCAGCTACTCAACCATGTGCAGCAGGTGCGCCTGCTTGAACGCGACCTGCAGCGCCAGGTACCGGCGCTGGATGAAGAGGGCATGCCGGAGCGCCTGCGTATCGCCCTCAACGCCGATAGCCTGGCCACCTGGTGGGCCGGCGCGGTGGGCAACTTCTGCGCACAACAGAACGTGCTGACCGACCTGGTGGTTGAGGACCAGGAAGTGGGCCTGAAGCGCATGCGTGCCGGCGAAGTGGCGGCCTGCCTGTGTGGGAGCGAGCGGCCGGTAGCCGGCGCACGCAGTTTGCCACTGGGGGCCATGCGCTACCGGGCATTGGCCAGTCCCGTGTTCATGGCGCGGCACTTCCCCCAAGGTTTTGTCGCCAGCCGCCTGGCCCGTACGCCAGCGATCGTGTACGGCCCGGACGATTTCCTGCAGCATCGCTACCTGGCATCGCTGGGCATAGAGGGTGGTTTCCTGCACCACCTGTGCCCTTCATCCGAAGGCTTCCTGCGCATGACCGAGGCCGGGTTGGGATGGGGCCTGGTGCCTGAACTGCAGGCCCGGGAGCAACTGGCCAGTGGGCAATTGGTGGAAATCTGCCGCGATACCCCTATCGATGTGCCGTTGTACTGGCATCATTGGCGCAATGGCGGGCAATTGCTCGCGCAACTGACCGACCACCTGCGGCACACCGCACAGCATTGGCTGGTGCCCTTGTAGCCGTGGCTGGCGTCAGTTGCATCTGAAATCTGGCAAGACGGAGTGTTACATGCGAATTCTGGTCACCGGCGCGAGTGGCTTCATTGGCGGGCGTTTTGCGCGTTTCGCCCTGGAGCAAGGCCTGGACGTGCGCGTCAGCGGCCGCCGTGCCGAAGGGGTCGAGCATCTGGTCAAGCGTGGCGCACAGTTCATCCCGGGTGATCTGGGTGACGCCGAGCTGGCCCGGCGTTTGTGCCAGGGTGTCGAAGCCGTGGTGCATTGCGCTGGCGCGGTGGGTAACTGGGGGCGCTATCAGGATTTCTACCAAGGCAACGTGGTGGTGACCGAGAACGTGGTCGAGGGCTGCCTGAAAGAGCACGTACGGCGCCTGGTGCATCTGTCTTCGCCGTCGATCTACTTCAATGGCCGTTCGCGTCTGGACGTCCGTGAAGACCAGGTACCGCGTCGCTTCCACGATCACTATGGGCAAACCAAGTACCTGGCCGAGCAGAAAGTGTTCGGTGCCCAGGAGTTCGGCCTGGAAGTGCTTGCGCTGCGTCCGCGCTTCGTTACCGGCGCGGGCGATGCCAGTATCTTCCCGCGGCTGATGCAGATGCAGCGCAAAGGGCGTGTGGCGATCATCGGCAACGGCCTGAACAAGGTCGATTTCACCAGTGTGCACAACCTCAACGAGGCGCTGCTAAGTGCATTGTTCGCTGATGACCGGGCGCTGGGCCAGGCTTACAACATAAGCAACGGCCAGCCACTGCCGCTGTGGGACGTGGTCAACTACGTGATGCGCCAGATGCAGCTTCCCCAGGTGACCCGCTACCGTTCCTATGGCCTTGCCTACAGCCTGGCCGCGCTCAACGAGGCGGCCTGCATGTTATGGCCAGGGCGCCCGCAACCGACCTTGTCGCGCCTGGGGATGCAGGTGATGAGCCGTGATTTCACCCTGGATATCAGCCGTGCCCGGCAGTACCTGGACTACCAGCCCAAGGTCAGCCTGTGGACGGCGCTGGATGAATTCTGCGGCTGGTGGAAGCATTTGCCGCCCGGCTGACAATGGTCATCAATGCGCCGCGCTGGCGGTTTATACTCGTGCCTCTTTGTGACTACCGCGGTTGAATGTATCCATGCGTAACCATGCTCACGATGACTTTGATGACGTGCCTGCCTTGCGGGCGGGCACCGTTGATGATGACGAACTGATGCCGGCGCATGTGATGCGCAGCCGCCAGAAAGCCGCCCGCGGGGCCAGCACGGCACCGCTGTGGGCGTTGATCGGTGCCGCATTCATCGCGTTGGCGGGCCTGGGTTGGTGGAGCTTTCAGCAGATCTCGCTGATGGAGCAGCAACTGGTGGCGACCCAGGAAAGCTTTGCCCGCATCAGTGAAGAGGCGGCTGGCCGCCTTCAGGCGATCAGTGGCAAGGTGGCGGCCAGTGAGTCGGGCGCCACTACCAGCAGTGAGGCATTGAAGCTACAGCTGCGCCAGTTGCAGCAGGGTGTTGCCGGGCAGACCGGCGACCTGGGCAAGCGTCTGGAGCAGGTGCTGGCCGATACCCGAGAACAGCAGAAGGCTGTGACCGAGCTGCAAAGCCAGTTGCAGGCGCAACTGAAGCTGGTGAATGGCGAGTTGGCGGCGCTGCGTTCGGGCCAGGTCGATGGTGGCAAGCTGGATGCCCAGTTGAAGAGCCTGAGCGAGCAGGTTGCCGCGTTGAAAGCCTCACAGGTGGATGGCGGCCAGCTGGACGGCCAGCTCAAGAGTTTGGGTAGCGAGGTGGCGGCCTTGAAGAAACAGGGCAACCCGAGCGCTGAGATTCAGAGCCTGCAGCAGGACATGCTGGTGTTGAAGAGCCAGGTCGACAACCGCCCGGCCGCCGCGTCATCCAGTGGTGCTTCGGTGCAGGAGTTCGATGCCTTCCGTGCGCAGATGACGCGTAACCTGAATACGCTGCAGAGCCAGATTCAGAACCTGCAGCAACAGATCAACGCTCGGCCGTGACGCCGCAGGGGAGGGCGTTGCCCTCCTATCGCGACACAAGGCCGCTCCCACTATGTACGGTGTACGCCGGTTGAGCTGCGCCCCGGCAATCTTGATTACAACCGCGGGTAATCGATGTACCCCACCGGCCCCTTGCCATAGAAAGTCTCAGGCCGCGCCTCATTCAACGGCGCATCCGCTGCCAGCCGTGCCGGCAGGTCAGGGTTGGCGATGAACGGCACACCAAACGCCACGGCATCCGCTTTGCCACTGGCCAGGGCCGCATTGGCACTGGCCTTGTCGAACCGCTCGTTAACGATGTACGGGCCACCGAATGCCTCTTTGATCAGCGGCCCGATGCTGTCGTCGGCTTCCCGCTCCCGCGAGCAGATGAAGGCGATGCCGCGCTTGCCCAGCTCTCGGGCCACATAGGTGAAGGTCTCGGCGCGGTCGGCGTCGCCCATGTCATGGGCGTCGGCTCGCGGTGCCAGGTGCACACCTACGCGCTGCGCGCCCCACACTTCAATGGCCGCATCGGTCACCTCCAGCAGCAGGCGCGCGCGGTTTTCCAGCGAGCCACCGTAACGGTCGGTGCGCTGGTTGGTGCTGCTTTGCAGGAACTGGTCGAGCAGGTAACCGTTGGCGCCATGGATCTCCACACCATCGAAACCGGCCGCCTTGGCATTTTCGGCACCACTGCGGTAGGCCTCGACAATGTCGTTGATTTCTTCGGTTTCCAGCGCCCGTGGGGTAGGGTAGTCACTCAGTGGGCGCACCAGGCTCACATGGCCCTTGGGCTGGATCGCGCTGGGGGCCACAGGCAGTTCGCCATTCAGATAGCTGGGGTGGGAGATACGACCCACGTGCCACAGCTGCAGGAAGATGCGACCGCCCGCGGCATGTACGGCCTTTGTCACATTGTTCCAGCCACGTACCTGTTCATCGTTCCAGATGCCAGGGGTATCTGGGTAGCCGACGCCCATTGGGCTGACCGAAGTGGCCTCGCTGAGGATCAGCCCGGCGCTGGCACGTTGTACGTAGTATTCGGCCATCAGCGCATTGGGCACACGGCCTTCATCGGCACGGCAGCGGGTGAGCGGGGCCATGATGATACGGTTGGGCAGTTGCAGGTCGCCCAGTTTGATCGGATCGAAAAGCGTGGTCATTGTGGTTACCTGCCTTGTCAAAGTGCTTGGCGCAGTTGTTCGAGGAACGCCTGGATGGTGGCTTCGTCGCGTTTGAAGAAGTGCCATTGGCCGATCTTCTGGCTGCTGATCAGCCCGGCGCGCTGCAAGGTGGCCAGGTGGGCAGAGACGGTCGACTGCGACAGGCCGCAGCGTTGGTCGATTTGCCCCGCACACACACCGTTTTCGGTGCTGTGGTACTGGTCCGGAAACTGGGTTGCCGGGTCTTTCAGCCAGCTGAGAATTTCTCGCCTGACCGGGTGGGCCAGTGCTTTTATGATTTCGTCGAGATCGAGTGGCATGGTTTGAGGCTCGTTGTAGCGGTATATCGCGATAGGACGAAATATAATTCGCTGAATTCCGATATACAAATACGAAGGCGTTCTGAGCTGAGCACGAATCGATATATCGCGTTATAACGATATGTTGGGTGGCGATGCTAGACTGCGCTCATGAATTACCTCGCACACTTGCACCTGGGCGGCCCGGCGCCGCAACAACTGCTTGGCAGCCTGTATGGCGACTTTGTCAAAGGCTCCTTGGAAGGGCGCTTTCCGCCTGCGCTGGAGGCGGCCATCCGGCTGCACCGGCATATCGACAGTTACACTGACCAGCACCCGTTGGTGCTGGCGGCTCTGGCACGTTTTCCGCGCGAGCGGCGGCGTTTTGCCGGCATCGTTCTGGATGTGTTTTTCGACCATTGCCTGGCGCGGCACTGGGACAACTACGCCAATCAGCCGCTGGAGCAGTTCACTGGTGCGTTTTATCGGGTATTGCTGGCAGAGCCCGAGCTGCCTGGGCGGCTGGCGCGGATTGCGCCGTTCATGGCAGCGGATGACTGGCTAGGGGCGTATGGCGATTTCGACACGCTGGAGCAGGTGTTCAACGGCATTGCCCGGCGCTTGTCGCGGCCTGAGGGGATGGCCGGGGTGATGGTGGAACTGGAGCGGCTGTATGAGCCGCTGCTGGCGGATTTTCGCGAGTTCTACCCGCAACTGCAGGCGTTTGCGGCGGTAGGGCGGATGTCTGACAGTTAGAGGTGTGTGGGTGATTCTGGCCCCTTTGCGGGTAAACCCGCTCCTACGGGTAACGCGCTCGGTGTAGGAGCGGGTTCACCCGCGAAAGGGCCAGAACAGGCAGTACACGCATTCAGGCAGCCCGCGCCTGCCGACGTGGCGCCATCTCTGCGTCTTCAACCCCGAACAGCGCCAGGTGAATCGACTGCTGTGCCTGCAATGCCAGCACCGCACGTTCCTTGCCCACGCTACCTATTGGCTGCAGCAGGTGGATGCACACCTCGCCCCGCGGCAGGGCGAACAGGCGCATCAGGTGCGACACCAGGTCGTCCTCACCAATGAACGGCGCTACCGGGTCGATCTGGCCATCACGCAGGTACTGGATAGCGACTGGCTGCACTGCCACGCCACGGTCGATGGCACCTGCCAGCAGGCGGCCATGAAAGGTGCGCAACGTGCGGCCGCTGGTAGTGGTGCCTTCGGGGAATATCAGCAGCGGGCGGGCCAGCCCCAGTTGCCCGGCGATCTGTTCGCGCAGGCGCTGACTGTCGCCACCACCACGGCGAATGAACAGCGTGCCGGCCTTTTCCGCCAGCCAGCCGGCCACCGGCCAGTGGCGCACTTCGGCCTTGGACAGGAAAGACAGCGGCGTGAGCATGCCAAGCAGGGGGATGTCGGTCCAGGAAACATGGTTGCTGACCCATAGCATCGGTCGCTGTGGAAGTTCGCCAACTACCTTGACGTCGAAGGGCAGGGCGGCGACCAGGCGCTTCATGAACAGGCAGGTCCAGCGCTGGCGCCGTTCGATCGGCGCCTTGAAGCCCAAGCGTTCGCCCAAGGCGATAATGCTGGCCATCAGCATGCCTTGCGCCAGCACCAGCAGCAGTCGGATGAGGCGGGCCAGTACCCGCAACTTTGGCATCAGACCGCCGCCTTGAAGTGGCGGGCGTAGCGTGGGCACAGCTCGTCGCGTTTGAGCAGGATGAACACGTCTGCCACCTGGAAATCCTCGTCCCAGCATGGCTCGCCGCAAATCTTTGCGCCCAGGCGCATATAGGCCTTGAGCAGCGGGGGCATTTCGGCAATGACGTTATTGGGCAGGGCCAGTTTCGGCAGTGGGTTCTTCGGCTCGGCACGCAGGTGTTCGGTGCACAGGTAACGTTCACGCAGGCGCTGCATCACTGCATGGGCCTGCACGCCGCCGTCCTGCATGGGGATACTGGCGCAGCCCATCAGATAACTGTAGCGGCCCTCGTTGAGCACCTCGGCCAGTTCGCCCCAAAGCACGGCGATGGTACCGCCGTTGCGGTAGTCGGGGGCGACGCAGGTACGGCCCAGTTCGAGGATCGGGCCTTGCAGCTGCAGCAGGCCGTGCAGGCTGAATTCTTCTTCGCTGTAGAAACGGCCCAGGCTGCTGGCGGCCTGGTGATCGAGCAGGCGGGTGGTGGCAACCAGTTCGCCGGTGCTCATATCGCGTACACCAATGTGGCGGCAGTGCACGTCGTAGTCGTCCATGTCCAGGCCCTGCTCGGCACCTTTGAGCTTGGCCTTGAATTCTGCGCTGAATACGGTGTAGCGCAGAGCCTGGGCTTCTTGCAGCGCCGCGGCGCCAACCAGGCGTTCGGCTTGCAGACGGCGTTCGGTGCTGTAGTCGCCAGCGGTAGCGATCCGAGTCATTACGAGGTCTCCATAAGCCAGCCAAGAAGGGTTGCGGCCGGTCGGCTTTGTTGTGCAAAGTCAGCCTAGGTAGACCCAGTGTCACCCCTGTGAATGTTTGGTGATGCTTGCGTGACACACCCTGAGCCTTAACTGAAAGCCCTCCAGCAAGGAGCTGTTCCATGGCCTGGTTGCAACGACTCAACGATCCGCTTCGTCTCGCGCCGACAGGCACCCTGGGCGAAACCTACGCCGCCCTGCTTGAGCGCCTCGGCCCGGTTGCCCCGTTCGAATTGGCGGTACTGGGTGGGCGTGCAATGGCCACCCCGGGCCTGGCCTTCCTGGTGGGATACCAGGCTGCCCTTCGCGTGCTGTGGCCCAGTGCGCCGCACAGCCTTGGCGCCTTGTGTGCCACCGAGCGGCGCAGCGTGCGGCCAGCAGACATGCACACACGGCTGGACGCTCTGCGGCTGTCGGGCTGCAAAGACTTCGTTACCGCAGGCCTGGAGGCGGAGTGGTTGCTGGTGGCGGCGCGTAGCGAAGCGGCTGGCGCGGCGCCGCAACTGAGCCTGGCGGTGGTCTACCCCGGGGAGCCGGGGGTGACACTGGAGCCATTGCCGACCCTGCCGCTGATGCCGGAAGTCGGGCACGGCCGACTGCTGCTGGAGCAGGCATCGTGCGAGTTGCTGGCCGGTGACGGCTGGGATGCCTACGTGAAGCCGTTCCGTTCGCTGGAGGATTTGTATGTGCTCACGGCGCTGACCGCTTGGTTGTATGGCGTTGGGCAGGAGTGCGCCTGGCCGCAGGGGCTTCGCCTGCAGTTGCTTGGGCTGTTGGCCGGCTGCGCCGAGGGTAGCCGGCAGTGTGCCGATAGCATGGGTTGTCACTTGTTGCTGGGCGGGTTGTTTGCACAGTTCCAGGCGTTGCGGGGGGAGATCGATGCGGCGTTGGCGACAGGGCCGGGGCATTGGGCGCACATCTGGCAGCGTGACCAAGGGGTGATGGCGCTGGCGGCGTCGGCACGGGAGAAGCGGCTGAACAAGGCGTGGGTTGCTGCGGGTTTGTCATGAATGGCTGACAGGTTTGTGTGAACCGATGAGCCGCGGCGTGGTACCTGTGGGGGCGGGGTTAGGTGCAAAGCGGCCGGTACTGGCAGCAGAAAACCTGAAAGACATGTCCTTTTATCGCGCTTGATCCCCGCAAATCCCAGCCGTTGACGTATCATTGGCCGCCTGACGGCAACCCCTCCAGGATCGCTTGCGCATGCTCGCCCTTCTTATCCAGACCCTGAACATCACGGCACCGGTTTTCGCCATGCTGTTCATGGGCGTCCTGCTCAAACGCATTCACTTGATCGACGACAACTTCAACCGCGTCGCCTCGCAGCTGGTATTCAACGTCTGCATGCCGGCGCTGCTCTTTCTCGGCATCTACCACGCCGACCTGGCCGCAGCGGTCAAGCCCGGTGTCATCCTGTATTTCATCGTCGCCACCCTGGCCGGTTTCGCCATTGCCTGGGGCATGGCCATCTGGCGCAGCCCGATGGCCGACCGAGGTATCTATACCCAGGGCGCCTTCCGCGGCAACAACGGTGTGATCGGCCTGGCCCTGGCCGCCAGCCTGTACGGTGACTATGGCATTTCCCTGGGGGCGGTGCTCGCAGGCCTGGTCATCCTCATGTACAACTCGCTGTCAGCGGTGGTACTGGCGGTGTACAGCCCGGACCTCAAGTCCGATCCGTGGAGCATCTGCAAGAGCATTTTCAGCAACCCGCTGATCATCAGCGTGCTGGTGGCCGCGCCGATGGCTTACGGCCAGGTGCCGTTGCCCAACTGGCTGCTGACCTCAGGCGACTACCTGGCACAGATGACCCTGCCGCTGGCGCTGATCTGTATCGGTGGCACGCTGTCGCTGGCAGCGCTGCGTAACTGTGGCCGGCTGGCCATCGATGCCAGCCTCGTGAAAATGCTCTGGCTGCCGCTGCTCGGCACCCTTGGGGCCTGGTTGTGCGGGTTTCGCGGGGCGGAGCTGGGCATCCTGTTCCTGTACATAGGCAGCCCGACCGCTGCGGCCAGCTACGTGATGGCGCGGGCGGCCAACGGCAATCATGAACTGGCCGCGTCGATCATCGTGATTACCACGCTAATGGCGGCGATCACCACCAACATTGGTATTTTCATCTTGCAGTGGGGCGGATGGATCTAGATCCTTGACTGCAAATAACAGAAACAACACTGCCTCACTGAGCTAAAGGACACTTCATGCAAGACCAGAGCACGCCCGAGCGGTTACAGCGCGGGCTGAAGAATCGCCATATCCAGCTGATCGCGCTGGGCGGGGCCATCGGTACCGGGTTGTTCCTGGGCATTGCCCAGACCATCCAGTTGGCCGGCCCCTCCGTGTTGCTGGGCTACGCCATCGCCGGCCTGATGGCCTTCCTGATCATGCGCCAGCTGGGCGAAATGGTGGTGGAAGAGCCGGTCGCCGGCAGCTTCAGCCACTTCGCCCACCAATACTGGAGCGAGTTCGCCGGCTTTGTCTCAGGCTGGAATTACTGGGTGGTGTACGTGCTGGTCGGCATGGCCGAGCTGACGGCGGTCGGTATCTACGTGCAGTACTGGTGGCCGGACTTCCCCACCTGGGCCACGGCGGCGATCTTCTTCGTGGTGATCAACCTGATCAACCTGACCCAGGTAAAGGTCTATGGCGAGATGGAGTTCTGGTTCGCTTTGGTCAAGGTAGTAGCCATCGTCAGTATGATCGGCTTTGGTGCCTGGTTGCTGGGCAGCGGTCATGGTGGCCCGGATGCCAGCGTGGCCAACCTGTGGCAGTACGGCGGCTTCTTCCCTAACGGCGTCACGGGTCTGGTAATGGCCCTGGCAGTGATCATGTTCTCGTTCGGTGGCCTGGAGTTGGTCGGCATCACGGCTGCCGAGGCTGACAACCCGCGCCAGAGCATCCCCAAGGCCACCAACCAGGTGGTGTACCGTATCCTGATTTTCTACATCGGTGCCTTGGCAGTGCTGTTGTCGCTGTACCCTTGGCAGAAGGTGGTGCAAGGCGGCAGCCCGTTCGTGATGATCTTCCACGAACTGGACAGCGACCTGGTGGCGACCATCCTCAATATCGTGGTGTTGACGGCTGCGCTCTCGGTGTACAACAGCTGTGTGTACGCCAATAGCCGTATGCTGTTCGGCCTGGCCAGCCAGGGCGATGCGCCGCGTCAGTTGCTGAAGGTGAGCCGTAGCGGCGTACCGCTGACCGCGCTGGCCGTGTCGGCCTTTGCGACCGGCCTGTGCGTGCTGATCAATTACCTGATGCCGGGCGGGGCCTTTGGCTTGCTGATGGCGTTGGCAGTGTCCGCGTTGGTGATCAACTGGGCGAGCATCAGCATTACCCACCTCAAATTCCGCAAGGCCAAGCTGGCCGCCGGGATCACCCCCTTCTACAAAAGCCTGGGGCACCCACTGACCAACTACCTGTGCCTGGCGTTCATCGTGCTGATCCTGGTGGTGATGTACCTGACGCCGCCGATTCGCATCTCGGTAATGCTGATCCCGGCATGGATCGCTGTGCTGTGGGTGGCCTTCAAGCTGAAGAAGGCTCGCCAGGCCAAGGGCTGATCGGGTTTGTTCGTAAGGGGTATGCCGTTAGATTTTCGGCGCCTGTGAGATCGAGCGCCGCGCGGGCGGCGCTCGATCTCACAGGCGATGAAAGCCTAAAGGCATGCGTCTGGCGGCCCTGACGTGTTCCCCTTCCATGCCCCTCAATGCTGCCTCCGCCAGGCACGCACAGTGGTGTACAGCAACACCGTAGCGAGCACCGGCAGTACATAGAACAGCATCAATCGCTCCAGGCGGCCAGCCAGCGGCATACCCATGGTAAAAGCCGCCACATGAAGGCCGTAGGCCAGGTACAGGCAAAGAAACACCAGGCCTTCTGCGCGAGTGATGCGGTAACCGGAATAGAACACTGGCAGGCTCAGGACAGCAACGCCGAGCATTACAGGCAGATCGAAAGACAGCGCGTTAGGCGAGATCGACAGGGGTTCCGGGGTGATCAGTGCGGTCAGGCCCAGTACGGCCAGCAGGTTGAACAGGTTGCTGCCGATCACCGTGCCCACGGCGATCTCCCGTTCGCCACGCAAGGCGGCGATCAGCGCAGCGGCCAGTTCCGGCAGGGAGGTGCAGATGGCGACGACCGTCAGGCCGATAATACGCTCGGACAGGCCCAGGTCGGTGGCCACCTCGATGGCAGCTTCCAGTAGCAAGTGGCCCGCCAGGCTCAGCAGGCCAAGGCCGACCAGTATCTGCAGCAGCGTACCTGACCAGAAGCGCCCGGCTCCGGACCTGGCGGCGTCCGGGGCCGGGTAGGTGCGTGCGTAATGGCGCGACTGATGCCAGAGCATTGCCAGGTAACCGGCCAGCCCCAGCAATAGCAGTGCCCCTTCAACCCTGCCCAGGTGAGCATTGGCGGACAGTGCATACACCAGCCCGCTGGCAAGGATCATCAAGGGAATGTCCAGGCGCACCAGCTGGCGTGACACCCGTAGCGGGATGATCAGCGCGGCCAGGCCGAGAATGACCAGCACGTTGAAGATGTTGCTGCCGATCACGCTGCCTACTGCCACATCCGGCGCCCCTTGGTAGGCGGCCTGCAGGCTTACGGTCAATTGTGGCGCGGTACTGCCGAAGGCCACCAGGCTCAGGCCTATGATCAGCGGGCGAACGTGCAGGCGCTGCGCCAGGCGCAAGGCGGAGCGCACCAGTAGCTCGGCGCCACCGATCAGCAACAGCAGGGCAACGCCCATTTGCAGCAGGCTAAAAGTGGGGAGGGTGGCCAGGTCGAAAATGGTCGGACTCCTGTCGCGTCAGTCGCTAAGCCCTTGTACGCGCACGCGCGCTGTTCCGCTACGGAGCATACCGATTTTTTCTGCTGCGGCGCGAGACAGGTCGATCAGGCGGCCGCGGGTGTGCGGGCCACGGTCGTTGATGCGTACCACCACGCTGCGCTGGTTGGCCATGTTGGTCACCCGTACACGTGTACCGAAGGGCAGGCTGCGGTGGGCGGCGGTAAGGCCGTGCTGGTTGAACGGTTCGCCACTGGCGGTGCGTTTGCCATGGTGGCGCGAGCCGTAGTAGGAAGCGGTGCCCGTCTGGTCGTAGCCGCGCGGGTCGATGTCATGGCTGGCGCAGCCGGCCAGAAAAGAAAACAGGGCGAGGGTGCCGAGGGATCGTTTTAGCAAGTCAGGTGCTCTCCGGTGCGACCATTCGCGGGTAAACCCGCTCCTACAGGGAAAACACTGGTTTGTGTAGGAGCGGCTTCAGCCGCGAACGAGGGCGAAGCCCTCGCAGCATTACAGGGGTAAAACCATCACCCTTCGAGCTTGGCCTTGAGCAATTGGTTCACCTGCCCCGGGTTGGCCTTGCCTTTGGAGGCTTTCATGGCCTGACCGACGAAGAAGCCGAACATCTTGCCGCGCTTGGCCTCATCGGCTGCGCGATATTGTTCGACCTGCTCGGCATTGGCTGCCAGCATTTCGTCGAGCATCTTGTCGATCGCACCCGTGTCGGTAACCTGTTTCAGGCCTTTGCTTTCGATGATGCTGTCGGCATCGCCTTCACCGGCGGCCATGGCCTCGAACACGGTCTTGGCAATCTTGCCGCTGATGGTGTTGTCACGAATGCGCAGCAGCATGCCGCCCAGTTGCGCAGCGCTGACCGGCGCCTGATCGATTTCGACACCCAGCTTGTTCAGCAGGCTACCCAGTTCGACCATGACCCAGTTGGCCGCCAGCTTGGCATCACCACCAATTTTCACCACTTCTTCGAAGTAGTCAGCCTGTTCGCGGCTGGAAGCCAACACGTTGGCGTCGTAGGCCGACAGACCGTACTGAGTCTGGAAGCGCTCGACCTTCTGTGGCGGCAGCTCCGGCAGGCCGGCGCGAATGGTTTCGAGGAAGCTGTCCTCGATGACCACCGGCAGCAGGTCGGGGTCGGGGAAGTAACGGTAGTCGTTAGCTTCCTCTTTGCTGCGCATGGAGCGGGTTTCGTCCTTGTTCGGGTCGTACAGGCGTGTTTCCTGCACGACTTTGCCACCGTCTTCGATCAGGTCGATCTGGCGCTGGATTTCGCTGTTGATCGCGCGCTCGATGAAACGGAACGAGTTGACGTTCTTGATTTCGCAGCGAGTGCCGAACTCGGTCTGCCCTTTCGGGCGGATCGATACGTTGCAGTCGCAGCGCAGCGAACCTTCGGCCATGTTGCCGTCGCAGATGCCCAGGTAGCGCACCAGCGCGTGGATTGCCTTGACGTAAGCCACGGCTTCCTTGGCGCTGCGCATGTCAGGCTCGGAGACGATTTCCAGCAGCGGGGTGCCGGCACGGTTCAGGTCGATGCCGGTGGAGCCGCTGAAGTCTTCGTGCAGGCTCTTGCCGGCGTCTTCTTCCAGGTGCGCGCGGGTTACGCCGATGCGCTTGATGGTGCCGTCTTCCAGCGCGATGTCCAGGTGGCCCTTGCCGACGATCGGCAGGTCCATCTGGCTGATCTGGTAGCCCTTGGGCAGGTCGGGGTAGAAGTAGTTCTTGCGTGCGAACACGTTGCGCTTGCCGATTTCGGCATCGATGGCCAGGCCGAACATGCACGCCATGCGCACGGCCTCCTCGTTCAGCACCGGCAGTACACCGGGCATGCCCAGGTCAACCAGGCTGGCCTGAGTATTCGGCTCGGAGCCAAAGGTGGTAGCGCTGCCGGAGAAGATCTTCGACTGGGTGGCGAGCTGAGTGTGGATTTCCAGCCCGATCACAACTTCCCATTGCATGTGTGAATTCCTCAGAAGCCGTTGGGGGCGCGGGTATGCCAGTCGGTCACCTGTTGGTAGCGGTGCGCGACGTTGAGCAGGCGGCCTTCCTGGAAGTACGGCGCCAGCAGTTGCACGCCGACCGGCAGGCCGTCGACGAAGCCCGCAGGCATCGACAGGCCAGGCAGGCCCGCCAGGTTGGCGGTGATGGTGTAGACGTCTTCGAGATAGGCGGCAACCGGGTCGCTGCTCTTGGCGCCAAGCTTCCAGGCCGGGTTTGGCGTGGTCGGGCCGAGAATCAGGTCGACATCGTTGAAGGCGGCCATGAAGTCGTTCTTGATCAGGCGGCGGATTTGCTGCGCCTTCACGTAATAGGCGTCGTAGTAGCCGGCCGACAGGGCGTAGGTACCGACCATGATGCGGCGCTGTACTTCAACGCCGAACCCTTCGCCGCGTGAGCGCTTGTACAGGTCGGTGAGGTCTTTGGGCTCTTCACAGCGGTAGCCGAAGCGTACGCCGTCGAAACGCGACAGGTTGGAAGAGGCTTCAGCCGGGGCGATCACGTAGTAGGCCGGAATGGCATGCTGCATGTTCGGCAGGCTGATTTCCTTGACCACTGCGCCGAGCTTTTCCAGCTCTTTGACGCTGGCCTGGACCAGGTCGGCGATGCGTGGGTCGAGGCCGGCACCGAAGTACTCTTTCGGCAGGCCGATGCGCAGGCCCTGCAGCGAAGCGTTCAGGCTGGCGCTGTAGTCCGGCGCCGGTTCTTCGATGCTGGTGGAGTCCTTGGCGTCGAAACCGGCCATACCTTGCAGCAGCAGCGCGCAGTCCTCGGCGGTGCGGGCCAGTGGGCCGCCCTGGTCGAGGCTGGAGGCGTAGGCAATCATACCCCAGCGCGACACACGACCGTACGTCGGCTTGAGGCCGGTGAGGTTGGTCAGTGCCGCTGGCTGGCGGATCGAGCCGCCGGTGTCGGTGCCCGTGGTGGCGGGCAGCAGGCGCGCGGCCACGGCAGCGGCCGAACCACCGGACGACCCGCCCGGAACGTGCTCGAGGTTCCACGGGTTCTTCACCGCGCCGTAATGGCTGGATTCGTTGGCCGAACCCATGGCGAACTCGTCCATGTTGGTCTTGCCCAGGGTGACCATGCCGGCTTCGGCCAGCTTGGCGACCACGGTGGCGTCATAGGGCGCCTTGAAGTTGTCGAGCATCTTCGAGCCGCAGCTGGTGCGTACGCCGTTGGTGCAGAACAGGTCTTTGTGGGCGATCGGTGCACCCAGCAGCGCACCGGTTTCGCCAGCGGCGCGACGGGCATCGGCGGCACGCGCCTGGCCCAGGGCCAGGTCGTCGGTGATGCTGATGAAGCTGTTGATCTGCGGGTCGAGCTGTTTGATGCGCGCCAGCAGTGCGCCGGTCAGCTCTTCGGAAGAAAACGATTTGTCGGCGAGTCCGCGGGCGATCTCGGCCAGGGTCAATTGATGCATGGCAGGCTCTATCCCTTACTCGATGACTTTGGGAACCAGGTACAGACCGCTTTCGGTCGACGGCGCGATGGCCTGGTAGGCATCGCGCTGGTTGCTTTCGGTGACTTGGTCAGGACGCAGGCGCTGGCTGGCCTCCAGCGGGTGGGCCAGGGGCTCGATGCCAGTGGTATCGACCGCTTGCATCTGGTCGACCAGGCCGAGAATGCTGTTCAGGGCGTCGGTAATGCGTGGCAGTTCGCCATCATTCAGGCCCAGGCGGGCCAGATGGGCGATCTTTTCCACGTCGCAGCGTTCAAGCGCCATGAGGATCTCCAAGGGAAACAAAGAACGGAATTTGGGTCCGCGGTGAGGAACATGTCAGCTTTCTGGCGGTCTAACGGCCGCGAAATTCTGCTGGCGTGCTCGGAAAAACAGCCAATTTAACATATTGGCTCCTTGCCCAAAATCCCTGCCATTGTTAGAGTTTGCCGCACTTTTTTACCCACGCTTTCCCCAGGGTCACTTTCCCATGTTCAAGAAACTGCGTGGCATGTTTTCCAGCGATCTTTCTATCGACCTGGGTACTGCCAACACCCTTATTTACGTGCGTGAGCGCGGTATCGTCCTGAATGAGCCCTCGGTTGTTGCCATCCGTACCCATGGCAACCAGAAAAGCGTTGTCGCCGTCGGTACCGAAGCCAAACGCATGCTGGGCCGTACGCCTGGCAACATTGCAGCCATTCGTCCGATGAAAGACGGCGTCATTGCCGACTTCAGCGTCTGCGAAAAAATGTTGCAATATTTTATCAACAAGGTTCACGAGAACAGCTTCCTGCAGCCGAGCCCGCGCGTGCTGATCTGCGTGCCGTGCAAGTCGACCCAGGTCGAGCGCCGCGCCATCCGCGAGTCGGCCCTCGGTGCGGGTGCCCGTGAAGTGTTCCTGATCGAAGAGCCAATGGCCGCTGCCATCGGTGCCGGCCTGCCGGTTGAAGAGGCCCGCGGTTCGATGGTCGTCGATATCGGTGGCGGTACCACTGAAATCGCCCTGATCTCGCTGAACGGCGTGGTCTATGCCGAGTCCGTCCGCGTTGGCGGTGACCGCTTCGACGAAGCCATCGTTACCTACGTGCGCCGCAACTACGGCAGCTTGATCGGCGAATCCACCGCCGAACGTATCAAGCAGGAAATCGGTACTGCCTACCCAGGTGGCGAAGTACGTGAAGTCGACGTGCGTGGTCGTAACCTGGCCGAAGGTGTACCGCGTGCCTTCACCCTGAACTCCAACGAAGTGCTCGAAGCGCTGCAGGAATCGCTGGCGACCATCGTCCAGGCGGTCAAGAGCGCCCTCGAGCAATCGCCGCCGGAGCTTGCCTCGGACATCGCCGAGCGCGGCCTGGTGCTGACCGGTGGTGGTGCGCTGCTGCGTGACCTCGACAAACTGCTGGCCCAGGAAACCGGCCTGCCGGTGATCGTCGCCGAGGACCCGCTGACCTGCGTCGCCCGTGGCGGCGGTCGCGCCCTGGAGATGATGGACAAGCACGCGATGGACCTGCTCTCCAGCGAGTGATCCCGCTCGCTGTTCACGAGCGCCCGGTTTACAGGTAGTACGTACAGTGCTACCTGTATGCGCTGGGCTGGCGCCCGTTTGGGCGCCGTATCCGTCAACCCGCAACCAGGCTGGTGCGTTGTTCCATGTCCAATGACCTCCTGAGTCGTCCACGAGGAACGGCCCATTAAACCGCTTTTCTCCAAGGGCCCTTCGCTGGGCGTTCGCCTGCTCGTTCTGGTGGTGATGTCGGTCGCGTTGATGGTTGTCGACGCGCGCTTCGACGTGCTCAAACCTGTGCGCAGCCAGATGGGCCTGGTGCTGATGGAGTCGTACTGGATCACCGATTTGCCACAGCGTGCCTGGCAAGGTGTGGCCGGCCAGTTCGGTAGCCGCACCGAGCTGATTGCCGAAAACGAGAAGCTCAAGACCGAAGCCCTGCTGCTGCAGGGGCGCCTGCAGAAGCTGGCGGCCCTGACCGAGCAGAACGTGCGGCTGCGCGAGCTGCTCAATTCTTCGGCGCTGGTCAACGAAAAGGTTGAAGTGGCCGAGCTGATCGGTGTCGACCCCAACCCGTTTACCCACCGCATTCTGATCAACAAGGGTGAGCGTGATGGTGTGTTCCTGGGCCAGCCGGTGCTCGATGCCCGCGGCCTGATGGGCCAGGTCGTAGAGTTGATGCCCTATACCGCGCGGGTGCTGTTGCTGACCGATACCACCCACAGCATTCCGGTGCAGGTCAACCGCAACGGTCTGCGAGCCATCGCCAGCGGCACTGGCAACCCGGAGCGCCTGGAGTTGCGCCACGTGGCCGACACTGCCGACATCAAGGAAGGCGACCTGCTGGTCAGTTCCGGCATGGGGCAGCGCTTTCCTGCCGGCTACCCGGTGGCCACGGTCAACGAAGTGATCCACGATTCCGGCCAGCCCTTTGCCATCGTCCGTGCCATCCCCACCGCCGCGCTCAACCGCAGCCGCTATATGTTGCTGGTGTTCAGTGACCGGCGTAGCCCGGAGCAGCGCGCCACCGATGCCGCCATTGCCCAGGAAGAGGCTGACCGCAAGGGCGCTGCACCTGCCGGCCAGCCGGCCGCGTCGGTCACGCCGGCAGCACCGGCAGCACCGGCCACTCCGGTCGCGCAGCCAGCAGCCCCGTCTGCTGCACCTGCCACGCCGGCCGCACCCGCTCAACCCCGGAGGCAATGATGGCTGCATCACGCCGCAATAACGGCTGGGTCATCTGGCTTACGTTCGCCATCGGCCTGCTGCTCAGCGTTTCCCCCATGCCGCAGTTCATGGAAGTGTTCCGGCCCATGTGGCTGGCCTTGCTGGTGTCGTTCTGGACCCTTGCCGTGCCGAACAAGGTCGGCATGACCACGGCATTCGTGCTGGGCCTTGCCGAGGACGTGCTGTATGGCACGCTGCTGGGGCAGAATGCGCTGGTCCTTACCCTCATCACCTTCTTGGTGCTGTCCCTGCAGCAGCGTCTGCGCATGTTCCCCATGTGGCAGCAAAGCCTGGTCATTCTGGTGATCTTTGGTATCGCCCAGTTGATCCAGCTGTGGCTCAGTGCACTGACCGGCAACCGCCTGCCCACCCTGGCGCTGGTCTGGTCGGCGGTGATCAGCGCCTTGCTCTGGCCGTGGATCAGCTTTGCCTTGCGCGACCTGCGTCGACGCTTGCACATCAACTGACGGCAACGCGCCACTGACAGGGAGATGTCTGCATGACCCCGCTATACCTGGCTTCAGGCTCGCCCCGGCGTCGTGAACTGCTGACGCAGATCGGCGTGCCGTTCATTGTCATCAGTGCCCCCATCGATGAATCTCCGCTACCCAGCGAAAGCGCCCCTGCCTACGTCGAACGCCTGGCCCGGGCAAAGGCCGCCGCCGGCCTGGCCCGTGTCGACGGCCCGGCTGTAGTGCTCGGCGCAGACACTGCCGTGGTGCTCGATGGTCGTATTCTCGGCAAGCCGGAAAACCGTGAAGATGCCTTGGCCATGCTGGCTGACCTGTCAGGCCGCGAGCATCAGGTGCTGACCGCTGTCGCCCTGGACGATGGCCAGCGAGTGCACAGTTTTTGCGTGACCAGCACAGTGCGCTTTCGCGCCATCAGCACCGATGAAGCGCAACGCTATTGGGCCAGCGGTGAGCCAGCTGACAAGGCTGGCGGCTATGCCGTCCAGGGGCTGGGTGCGGTTTTCGTCACCGGTCTTTCCGGCAGCTATTCGGCGGTGGTCGGCTTGCCGCTCTGTGAAACGGCCGATTTGCTTGGCCAGTTCGGCATCGCCTGCTGGCAATCGCTCGCGCATACGCCAGAGGTAACAAACCCGCAGTAGCCAGCAGTGCATACGCCATCCATCATTAGAAAGAACCTTTGACGAGAGCCTGCCATGAGTGAAGAGATCCTGATCAACATCACCCCGATGGAGTCACGTGTGGCGGTGGTGGAAAACGGGGTGCTGCAGGAAGTGCATGTCGAGCGCACCCAGCGCCGTGGCATCGTCGGCAATATCTACAAGGGCAAGGTGGTGCGTGTGCTGCCAGGCATGCAGGCGGCCTTCGTCGACATCGGTCTCGAGCGCGCAGCGTTTATCCATGCCTCGGAAATCTCCCAGCGCGAAGGCTCGGCGGTAGAGAACATCACCGCACTGGTACATGAAGGCCAGGCCCTGGTGGTGCAGGTGACCAAGGACCCGATCGGCACCAAGGGGGCGCGCCTGACCACCCAGCTATCGATCCCGTCGCGCTACCTGGTGTACATGCCACGCAGCAGTCATGTCGGTATTTCGCTGAAAATCGAGGACGAGGCCGAGCGTGAGCGCCTCAAGCAAGTGGTCAGCGACTGCATGGACAGCGAGAACATCAAGGATGCCGGCGGCTTCATCTTGCGCACCGCCGCCGAAGGCGCGCGTGCCGAGGAGATCTTGCAGGACATCCGTTACCTGCGCCGCCTGTGGGAGCAGATCGGCACCCAGATCAAGACCTGCGGCGCGCCCACGGTCATTTACGAAGACCTTGGTCTGGCCCTGCGTACCCTGCGCGACCTGGTCAATCCGAAGATCGAGAAGATCCGCATCGACTCGCGGGAAACCTTCCAGAAGACCACGCAGTTCGTTGGCGAGTTGATGCCGGAAATTGCCGACCGCCTCGAACATTACCCCGGCGAGCGCCCCATCTTTGACCTGTACGGTGTCGAAGACGAGATTCAGCGGGCTCTGGAGCGCAAGGTGCCGTTGAAGTCCGGCGGTTACCTGGTGGTCGACCCGGCCGAAGCGATGACCACCATCGACGTCAACACCGGGGCTTTCGTCGGCCATCGCAACCTCGAAGAAACCATCTTCAAGACCAACCTCGAGGCCGCTACCGCCATCGCCCGACAACTGCGCCTGCGCAACATTGGCGGCATCATCATCATCGACTTCATCGACATGGAAGACGAAGATCACCAGCGTCAGGTACTGCGTACCCTGGAAAAACAGCTGGAGCGCGATCACGCCAAGACCAACATCATCGGCATCACCGAGTTGGGCCTGGTGCAGATGACCCGCAAGCGTACGCGGGAAAGCCTGGAACAGGTGCTTTGCGAGCCGTGTCTGGCCTGTCAGGGCCGCGGCAAGCTGAAAACACCCGAGACCATCTGTTACGAAATATTCCGCGAGATCCTGCGTGAGGCCCGTGCCTATCAGGCTGAAGGCTACCGTGTGCTGGCCAACCAGAAGGTGGTCGACCGCCTGCTCGATGAAGAGTCAGGCAACGTGGCGGAACTGGAAGCCTTCATCGGTCGAACCATTCGCTTCCAGGTCGAGTCGATGTATTCGCAGGAACAATACGACGTGGTGCTGCTCTGAGGCCTTCTGAAATAAGCCACTGCATCGTCGTGCTGGCAAAACCGGCACGACGGGCCATCATGGATAAACGACTTGGAGGGCCATGGCCATGGGACGTCTGAACCGCGTTCTTGTTGCTCTGACCCGCTGGGGGTTGGGCGTATGTGCCCTGCTGGCAGTATTGGTGGCGCTGTATGTCAGCCTTGGTCGTGAACTGGTGCCGCTGGTAGCCGAGTACCGTGCCGACGTAGAAAGCAAGGCCGAGCAGGCGCTGGGCATGCCCGTGCATGTCGGTGCCCTGGAAGGGCACTGGAGCGGACTGGCCCCTGTGCTGCGGGTGCGCGACCTGCAATTGGGCGAAGGCACCAAGGCGCTCCGGCTGGACGACGTCATGGTGGTGCCCGACATCTGGGCCAGCCTCACCGCCCGCGAAGTCCGCCTGGCGCGCATCCAGCTGGGCGGGCTGCAACTGATCCTTCGCGAGAACGAGCAGGGCGCCTGGAGCCTGGAAGGCCTGCCGAAGAAGGACGACGCGCCGCTGGACCCTGCCGACTTGCTGCAGCGCCTGCGCCAGCTGGGGCGCATCGATGTGTTCGACAGTCTGGTCACTCTGCACCCCTGGCAGCGCGACCCGCTGACCCTGACTTATGTGAGTGCCGGCCTGCAGGCCGGTGCCACCCGTCAGGCCTTGGATTTGCGTGCGACCCTGCCTGACGGCCAACCCCTGGCGTTGAGCCTGAAGAGCCGTATGTCGGCCGACGCTTGGCGTGATGGCGAGGTAGAAGCCTATGTCAGCCTGCCGCAAAGTGACTGGGCACATTGGTTGCCGCCCAGGGTGTTGGGCCAGTGGCATGCTGACACCCTGCGGGCGGGCGGTGAGTTCTGGATCGGCTGGAGCAAGGGGCAGTTGCAACGGGCCGTCGTCAGGCTCAATGCACCCAGGCTGGAGGGGGCCTATGCCGGGCGCAAGGCTGCCAACCTGAATAATCTGGCTTTGGGCGCCTGGTTCCAGCGCCGGGAGCAAGGCTTCGATGTGGTCGTCGACTCGTTGGCCATGGACCTCGGCAAGGCCCGTTGGGAGTCTCACCTGCAGTTGCAGCAGCGCCCTGGCCAGAACGCGGCCGATGAAAGCTGGCAGTTACAGGCCGACCGCCTCGACCTCACCCCGCTGACTCCGCTGATCGACGCCCTGGCCCCCCTGCCGGACAAGGTCAAGGATGTGGTCGATGGCTTGAAGGTGACCGGTGCGTTGCGCAATGTGCGCCTCGAGGCCAGGCCCAAGGCCGAAGGTGACCAGCGCCTGCAGTTCGCAGCCAACCTGGAGAAGGTAGGCTTCGATGCTTATCACAACGCCCCGGCGGCCGGTAACGTCAGTGGCAGCATCAGTGGTGACCTGGGCCACGGCGAGCTGCGCCTGGATACCGATGCGTTCATGCTGCATCTGTACCCGATCTTCGCCAAGCCCTGGCATTACCAGAAGGCGAATGCGCGCTTGACCTGGACCTTGGACAAAGACGGTTTCACCCTGATTGCGCCCTACCTCAAGGTGCTGGGCGAGGAGGGCAAGATCGCCGGTGACTTCCTGATTCGCCTGTTGTTCGAGGAAGGTCGCGAGGACTACATGGACCTGCGCGTCGGCCTGACCGAAGGCGATGGCCGCTTTACTGCCAAGTATCTGCCCGAGGTGCTCAGCCCGGCGCTCGACGAGTGGCTACGCAGCGCTATCGTCAAAGGCGCTGTGGATGAAGGCTACTTCCAGTATCAGGGCTCGCTGAACCATGGCGCATCCCCGCAAGCGCGCAGCATCAGCCTGTTCTTCAAGGTGCATGACGCCGCGCTGGACTTCCAGCCCGGTTGGCCACAGGTGCAGCATGTCGATGGCGATGTGTTCATCGAGGACAGTGGCGTGCGCATCAAGGCCCAGCGAGGCGTGCTCCTCGACACCAAGGTCAGCGATGTGAATGTCGATATCCCGCATGTCGACGGTGACCAGCAAAGCCATCTCTATCTGGATGGCGACTTCGACGGTAGCCTGGGTGATGGCCTGAAGATTCTCAAGGAAGCGCCAATCGGCACCGGTGAAATTTTCGCCGGCTGGGAAGGTGAGGGGCCGCTGAAGGGCAAGGTCAAGCTCGATATCCCGCTGGCCCATGGGCAGCGCCCAAAGGTGCAGGTGGACTTCACCACCCACGATGCGCGCCTGAAAGTGGCCCCGCCAAGCCTGGAGTTGAACCGCCTGAAGGGCGACTTCAGCTTCGACTTCGACAAGGGCCTGAGTGGTAAAGGCATCAGTCTGCAGGCCTTCGGCAAGCCGGTAACGGCGCAAATAACCGCTGAAGGTCAGGCTGGGCAGATGCAGACCCGCATCAATGCCAACGGCCAGGTTTCGCTCAAGACGCTGACTGACTGGTTGCAGTTCAAGCAAGCCTTGCCGGCCTCCGGTGACCTGCCCTATCAGTTGCAGCTCAGTCTGGGGAGCCGGGACAACCGCCTGAGTGTCACTTCCAGCCTCAAGGGTCTGGCCATCGACCTGCCGGCTCCGTTCGGCAAAGCGGCAGCAGATACCCGTGACAGCCGTTTCAACATGAGCCTGCAGGGCCCGGAGCGGCAATTCGATGCTGCCTACGCCGACCTTGCCCGCTTTGCCTATGCTGCACCGGCTGAGACGTTGGCTCAGGGCCGTGGCGAGCTAGTGCTGGGCACAGGCGACGCCCGGGTACCTGTCAGCCAGGGGCTGAGGGTGCGCGGGCGCCTGGAGACCCTGGACCTGGCCCCTTGGCAAGAGCAGGCGGGCCGGCTGGCTGGGGACGACCCCGGTGGCAGCGCGCGGCAGAACCTGCAAAGCGTCGACCTGAGCATCGGCCAGTTGAAAGCCTTCGGCATGGACCTGAACCAGGCCGTAGTACGCCTGGCCCGGGGCGGCCCGGCCTGGGATTTGCGCCTCGACAGCAAGGAAGTCATCGGTAATGCGCGCGTACCGGATGCCAAGGGCGCGCCCATGGTCGTGCGCATGCAGACCTTGCGGCTGCCTGCCGCCAGCGCCGCTGAACAGCAGGCTGAAGACGGCCCCGACCCGCTGGCCTCGTTCGATCCGCGCAAAGTCCCGGCACTGGACCTGAGCATCGACAAGCTCTATCGCGGTGACGATCTTTATGGCAGCGCCGCAATCAAGCTGCGGCCGACCCCACGTGGCGTTACAGCCAGTGATATCGACCTCGACCTCAAGGGGTTGCGCATCGATGGCGGTGGGGGTTGGGAGGGTGAAACGGGCAAAACCAGCAGTTGGTACAAAGGGCGCCTTGACGGCAAGAACCTGGCGGATGTGCTCAGCGCCTGGGGCTTCGCCCCGACGGTGACCAGCCGCGACTTCCGCCTGGATGTGGATGGCCGCTGGCCGGGTTCGCCGGCTGCGGTGGGCCTGAAGCGCTTCTCGGGCAGCATGGATGCAGCACTGCGCACCGGCCAGTTCGTCGAGGTCGAAGGCAGCGCACAGGCGCTGCGGGTGTTCGGCCTGCTCAACTTCAACTCGATTGGCCGGCGCCTGCGTCTGGACTTTTCCGACCTGTTTGACAAGGGCCTGGCCTATGATCGGGTCAAGGGCTTGCTGGTGGCCAGCAGTGGCGTGTACGTAACCCGCGAACCGATTACCGTGACCGGCCCGTCGAGCAACTTCGAGCTCGACGGCACGCTGGACATGGTCAGCGACCGGGTCGATGCTGACTTGCAGGTGAGCCTGCCGGTGACCAACAACCTGCCGCTGGCGGCGTTGATCGTCGGCGCGCCGGCGGTGGGCGGTGCGCTGTTCCTGGTCGATCGGCTGATCGGTGACCGCGTGTCACGCTTTGCCAGCGTGCACTACCGTGTCGAAGGGCCGTGGAAAGAGCCTAGAATCACCTTTGTGAAACCTTTCGAGAAATCCCGCTAGGAGTACCCATGAAGGCAGCGGTAATCCAGATGGTCAGCCAGGACGACGTGCAGACCAACCTGCAGCGTGCCGGTGCCCTGTTGGAGCAGGCCGCATTGGGCGGCGCACGGTTGGCGGTGCTGCCGGAAAACTTTGCCGCCATGGGTCGCAAGGACGCTGCTGCCATCGGCCGTGCCGAAGCCTTGGGGGAAGGGCCCATTCTGCCGTGGTTGAAACGCACCGCCCGCGACCTCAAGTTATGGATTGTTGCCGGTACTTTGCCCTTGCCACCGTTCGGCCAGCCCGATTTCAAGGCCCATGCGTGCTCGCTGCTGGTCGATGAACACGGCGAGGTGGCGGCAAGGTATGACAAGCTGCACTTGTTTGATGTGGACGTGGCCGACAACCGGGGCCGTTACCGCGAGTCGGATGACTACGCGCAGGGTGCTCAGGTGGTGGTGGCTGATACGCCGGTCGGGCGGCTGGGGCTGAGCGTGTGTTACGACCTGCGCTTTCCCGAACTGTACAGCGCGCTGCGCGCTGCCGGCGCGGAGCTGATCACAGCGCCAGCAGCTTTTACCGCAGTGACCGGTGCAGCACATTGGGAGGTGCTGGTGCGTGCCCGGGCCATCGAAACCCAGTGTTACCTGCTGGCTGCGGCACAGGGCGGCGCCCATCCTGGCCCACGGGAAACCCATGGCCATGCGGCGATCGTCGACCCTTGGGGACGCATTCTCGCAGAACAGGCGCAAGGTGAAGCGGTACTGCTTGCCGAGCGCGACATTGAAGAACAAGCGTCCATTCGGGCGCGCATGCCGGTGGTATCGCACCGGCGCTTTTTTTCGCAGGGCGCGTTGCGGCCTGCGCATACCTCGGAGTGACTATGAGCCAGATGTTATCCACCGTCAGTGAGCAGCTCCTGGCCCCAGGCGGCTTGACCCTGGACAGCCTGCAGAGCGTGCTGGGTGAGTTGGCTGGCCCCGGCATCGACGCCGCCGACCTGTATTTCCAGGGCCAGATCTCGGAAACCTGGGCGCTGGAAGACGGCATCGTCAAAGAGGGCAGCTTCAACCTCGACCAGGGCGTGGGCGTGCGTGCCCAGTCCGGCGAAAAAACCGGCTTCGCCTACAGCAACGCGATCAACCTTGAAGCGCTGACCTCGGCAGCCCGTGCCGCCCGTTCGATTTCCCGTGCCGGGCAAAACGGCACGGTGCAAGCCTTCCGCAGCCAGGAGGTGGCCGCTCTGTATACCGCGGACAACCCGCTGGACGTGCTCAGCCGTGCCGAAAAGGTCGAGCTGCTTAAGCGTGTCGATGCCGCCACCCGTGCCCTGGACCCGCGCATTCAGCAAGTCAGCGTGAGCATGGCCGGGGTCTGGGAACGCATTCTGATTGCCGCGGCCGATGGCAGCCTGGCCGCCGACGTACGCCCGCTGGTGCGCTTCAATGTCAGCGTCATCGTCGAGCAGAACGGTCGTCGTGAGCGTGGCGGGCAGGGCGGTGGCGGGCGTACCGATTACCGCTACTTCACCGAAGAGCGGGTGATGGGCTATGCCCGCGAGGCCCTGCGCCAGGCCCTGGTGAATCTGGAAGCGATCCCGGCACCGGCCGGTACCTTGCCGGTGGTGCTGGGCTCGGGCTGGTCGGGCGTGCTGTTGCACGAAGCGGTCGGCCATGGCCTGGAAGGCGACTTCAACCGCAAGGGCAGTTCGGCGTTCAGTGGCCGCATTGGCGAGAAAGTGGCGTCGAGCCTGTGCACCATCGTTGACGATGGCACCCTTGAAGGCCGCCGCGGCTCGTTGAGCGTGGACGACGAAGGTACCCCGACCGAGTGCACCACGCTGATCGAGAATGGCGTGCTCAAGGGTTACATGCAGGACAAGCTGAACGCGCGCCTGATGGGCATGGCCGTGACCGGCAACGGCCGCCGTGAATCCTACGCGCACCTGCCGATGCCACGCATGACCAACACCTACATGCGAGCCGGCGAAAGCGACCCACAGGAGATTATCGCGTCGGTGAAGAAGGGTATCTACTGCGCCAACCTCGGTGGTGGGCAGGTGGATATCACCAGCGGCAAGTTCGTGTTCTCCACCAGTGAGGCCTACCTGATCGAAGACGGCAAGATTACCGCGCCAGTGAAGGGCGCAACCCTGATCGGCAATGGTCCCGAGGCGATGAGTCGGGTTTCGATGGTCGGTAACGACCTGGCACTGGACAGCGGGGTAGGGACGTGCGGCAAGGACGGGCAGTCGGTGCCGGTCGGGGTGGGGCAACCTACCTTGAAACTGGATGCGATTACCGTGGGCGGTACCGGGGCTTGATGGCCTCGGGAGCCATTGTAGGAGCAGGCACGCCCGCTCCCACAAGGCCCCAGTCCGTCAGCGCAACCCGCGCTGCAACTCGTCGAGGTCGCGGATGTACTTGAACACCTTGCGCGCGGCGGCAGGCGGCTTGTTCCGCGCCTTCTCGTGCTGGGCATGGCGCACCAGCGAGCGCAGCTGCTGGCGGTCGGTGTCGGGGTACTCATTGACGAAGCGCTCGAGGTCTTCGTCGTTACCGTCGATCAACCGGTCACGCCAGCGCTCCAGGCTGTGGAAACGTTCGTTGTACTGGCGAGTCGAGCTGTCCATCTGTTCGAGCAAGGCATGGATGGCATCGAGGTCTTGCACGCGCATGAGCTTGCCGACGAACGACATGTGGCGTTTACGGGCGCCATGAGCGGTGTGCTTGCTGGCCTCGGCCAGTGCCTTGCGCAGCTCGTCGGTCAAAGGCAGGCGCGCCAAGGTATCGGCCTTGAGGGTGGTAAGCCGCTCGCCGAGTTCGACCAGCGCATGCAGTTCGCGCTTGATCTGGGTTTTGCTTTTTTCGCCGTCGAAGGCGTCGTCGTTTGAATCAACCATGGTGGCAGTCCGCTAGAAATCGCCGCCATGATAACCAGTCGGGGGCCGCTTGTCCGGCCCGGTCGTAGAATGACCCCAAGCCGTACGCAGAATTTGAGTGGAGAGAACCATGAGTGCAGTCCAGAGCGTAGGTCCGAAAGACCTGCCAGCATTGCAGGAACAGGTCGAGGCGATCATCGCCGAGGCGCGTCGGCAGGGGGCCAGTGCCTGCGAAGTGGCGGTGTCGCTGGAGCAAGGGCTGTCCACCACCGTGCGCCAGCGTGAGGTCGAAACGGTCGAGTTCAACCGCGACCAAGGCTTTGGTATCACCCTTTATGTTGGCCAGCGCAAAGGTTCGGCCAGCACCTCGGCCAGTGGTCCGGAGGCGATTCGCGAGACCGTCGCCGCAGCGTTGGCAATTGCCAGGCATACCTCCGAGGATGAATGCTCGGGCTTGGCCGACGCAGCGCTGATGGCGCGTGAAATCCCGGATCTGGACCTGTACCACGACTGGGATATCGAGCCCGAGAAGGCCATCGAAATGGCCCTGGCCTGCGAGGCAGCGGCGTTCGACGCCGACCCGCGCATCCTCAACGCCGATGGCACCACCCTCAATACCCACCAAGGCTGCCGCGTGTATGGCAACAGCCATGGATTCATCGGTGGTTACGCCTCGACCCGGCACAGCCTGAGCTGCGTGATGATTGCCGAAGGCGACGGGCAGATGCAGCGTGACTACTGGTACGACGTGAACCGCCAGGGCAACCTGCTGGCCGACCCGAGCAGCATCGGCATGCGCGCTGCCCAGCGTGCCGCTAGCCGCCTTGGCGCCCGACCGGTGCCGACTTGCGAGGTACCGGTGCTGTTCTCGGCCGAATTGGCCGGTGGCCTGTTCGGCAGCTTCCTGTCGGCTATTTCCGGCGGCAACCTGTACCGCAAGTCGTCGTTCCTGGAGGGTACCATTGGCCAGCGCCTGTTCCCTTCCTGGCTGACCCTCGACGAACGCCCGCATATTCCGCGCGCGTTGGGCAGCGCCGCCTTCGACGGTGATGGCCTGGCCACCTATGCCAAACCGTTTGTCGACAAAGGCGAGCTGGTGTCGTACTTGCTGGGTACCTATTCGGGGCGCAAGCTGGGTTTGCCGAGTACGGCCAATTCGGGTGGTGTGCACAACCTGTTCGTCAGCCACGGTGTCGAAGATCAGGCCGCGCTGATTCGCCGCATGGGGCGCGGGCTGCTGGTGACCGAACTGATGGGGCATGGCTTGAACATGGTGACGGGGGACTATTCCCGTGGTGCGGCGGGGTTCTGGGTCGAGAATGGCGAGATTCAGCATGCCGTACAGGAAGTCACCATCGCCGGAAACATGAAGGACATGTTCCAGCAGATTGTCGCGATTGGCAGCGATCTTGAAACCCGTAGCAATATTCATACGGGCTCGGTGTTGATCGAGCGGATGACCGTTGCTGGTAGCTGATCTTTAGCCTGCGCCGGCCCTAGCGCGGATCCATCCGCTCCTACACGGGTAGACGCACATCGGGGCGGGGACACAGGCCGTTGTAGGAGCGGGTTTACCCGCGAAGAGGCCGGCACAGCACTTCACCTTTCTCTGCAAATCCGAAGACCCGGCCCTCGCGCCGGGTTTTTATTTCATCACCTTTTTCTTGAAGTGATTCTATTTATCACTTAATAATGAATATCATTATCCAGTAACCCGGCGATGATGTTCATGAAATCCGTCCTCCGCGAACTCCCCTATCTGGAAAACTGGCGCTGGCTCAGCCGGCGCATTCGCTGTGCGCTCGACCCCGACGAGCCGCGCCTGATCGAGCATTACCTGGCCGAAGGCCGCTATCTGGTGTGCTGCACCGAAACCTCGCCATGGACGGTGGCACTGACAGCGTTTCGCCTGCTGCTGGATACCGCCTGCGATCGCATGCTCCCCTGGCATTGGCGTTGTCTGTGCCTGGACCAGGCCTGGCGTCCTCTGCTGGACCTGCGCAACCTCGACCGCCAGGAACAGAACCAACGCTGGCAACCCTACGCCCTGCAGCTGGCCAATTGCCGTCTGCTGCCTTCGATTTCTCCCGATGAACTGATGCAAGGATTTGATGATGAGTGATACCCGTATCGAGCGTGACAGCATGGGTGAGCTGCAGGTGCCGGCCCAGGCCCTCTACGGCGCCCAGACTCAGCGCGCGGTCGACAACTTCCCGATCAGCGGCCAGCGTATGCCGGCCCAGTTCATTCGTGCCTTGTTGCTGGCCAAGGCCGCTGCGGCCAAGGCCAACGTCGAACTGGAGCAACTGTCTGCCGGGCGGGGCCAGGCTATCGTCAAGGCAGTCGAGCAATTGCTGGCCGAGGACTTCATCCAGCACTTCCCGGTGGATGTGTTCCAGACAGGCTCTGGCACCAGTTCGAACATGAACGCCAATGAGGTGATCGCCACCTTGGCTACCCATGTACTGGGTGAGGCGGTCAACGCCAATGACCACGTCAACTGTGGCCAGAGCAGCAATGACATCATTCCGACCACCATCCACGTCAGCGCCGCGCTGGCCCTGCACGAGCAGTTGCTGCCAGCCCTGGCGCACCTCGTACAGGTGATCGAGGTCAAGTCGGCACAAGTACATCAGTTCGTGAAGACCGGTCGTACTCACCTGATGGACGCGATGCCCGTGCGGATGAGTCAGGTGCTGGATGGCTGGGCAGCGCAGATCAATGCTGCCAAGGCGCACATCGAAGGTGTGCTGCCGCGCTTGCAGGCGCTGGCCCAGGGCGGAACCGCCGTGGGTACCGGCATCAATGCCCATCCGCAGTTCGCTGTCGGTTTCGCTCGCCAGCTCAGTGGCCTGACCAAGATCGAGTTCACGCCCGGCCAGAACCTGTTCGCACTGATCGGCTCGCAGGACACTGCCGTGGCTTTGTCTGGCCAGCTCAAGACCACTGCGGTGGCGTTGATGAAAATCGCCAACGATCTGCGCTGGATGAACTCCGGCCCGCTGGCCGGTCTGGGCGAAATCGAGCTGCAAGCTTTGCAGCCGGGCTCTTCGATCATGCCAGGCAAGGTCAACCCGGTGATCCCGGAGGCCACTGCCATGGTCGCCGCCCAAGTGATTGGCAACGACGCGACCATCGCCGTCGCAGGCCAAGCCGGTAACTTCGAGCTGAACGTGATGCTGCCGGTGATCGCCCGCAACCTGCTGGAAAGCATCGAGCTGATGGCCAACGTCAGCCGCTTGCTGGCCGACAAAGCCATCGCCAGCTTCAAGGTCAACGAAGACAAACTCAAGGAAGCCCTCGCGCGCAACCCGATTCTGGTCACGGCGTTGAATCCGATCATCGGCTACCTCAAGGCCGCCGACATCGCCAAGACCGCCTACAAGCAGGGGCGTCCAATCATCGATGTGGCGCTGGAGCACACCGACCTGTCCCGCGACCAGCTTGAAACGCTGCTGGACCCGGAAAAACTCACCGCCGGCGGTATCTGACACTGCGTCACCGCCCAGGAGACAACCATGCAGCACTGGAAACGCACCACGGAAACCGCCAACCGCCTATTCGAACAAGGCGAACTGGTGGACGCCCGGGAACACTACCTGCAAGCCTTGGCGTTGGCCCAGGTGCTGTTCGAGCGCTGGCATGACGTGGACGAAGCGGTGGCTGCATTCGTCATCGCCCACCACAACCTGGCTGACCTGCACCTGCGCCTTGACCAGCCGCATGAAAGCGCCGACTACCTGTGCGCTGCTCATCAGCGACTGCTGCAGGCCTGCCAGGAAGCGCGCCTGCCTCAGGCACTGCGTGATGCCGCCTTGCGCCACAGTGCACGCACTTACACCGAGCTGCTGAGTTTCATTGCCGAGTATGGCCAGTACCCGCGTACCGAACGCTTG
Source organism: Pseudomonas sp. GLN_2 (assembly GCF_043106005.1). Classification (NCBI taxonomy): domain Bacteria; kingdom Pseudomonadati; phylum Pseudomonadota; class Gammaproteobacteria; order Pseudomonadales; family Pseudomonadaceae; genus Pseudomonas; species Pseudomonas sp. GLN_2. The sequence continues at coordinate 73,718 of NZ_JBICMC010000020.1, forward strand.
CTCAACCGCCACAGCGCCGGGGCCAGCGAGCTCGCTGCCCAGCCGGATGTGGCGCCCAGAACCCATGCCTACGGAATTCACTGACATGCCCCATACCTTGCCTGCATTGCCATACGCCTACGATGCGCTGGAACCCCACATTGATGCCCAGACAATGGAAATCCACCACACCAAGCATCACCAGACCTACGTGAACGGCCTCAATGCCGCCCTCGAAGGTACCGAATGGGCCGAATGGCCGGTGGAAAAACTGGTCGCTGCCGTCAAGCAACTGCCGGAGAACCTGCGTGGCGCTGTTACCAATCATGGTGGCGGTCACGCCAACCACAGCCTGTTCTGGACTGTCATGTCACCTCAGGGCGGTGGCGAGCCTGTGGGCCAGCTGGCGCAAGCCGTCACAGCACAACTTGGCGGCTTCGAGGCTTTCAAGGAGGCTTTCACCAAAGCCGCGTTGACCCGCTTCGGCAGCGGTTGGGCCTGGCTCAGCGTGACGCCGCAAAAAACGTTGGTGGTGGAGAGTAGCGGCAACCAGGACAGCCCGCTGATGCACGGCAATGCGCCGATCCTGGGCCTGGACGTGTGGGAGCACGCTTACTACCTCAAGTACCAGAACCGTCGTCCGGAATACATCGGTGCCTTCTACAACGTCATTGACTGGGTGGAAGTTGAACGTCGTTACCTTGAAGCCCTGAAGTGAGTCGGACCGGTATGCGTTCTGAGGTGATGTCTGTCAGCAGTGTGCGCCTGTTCCGCCTGGCGCTTGGGACTTTGCTTTTGCTGGCTGGCGCCGCGTTACTGGTGGCGCGGGGCCTCGCCTGGCTAGACCTCGACCCGCGCATGCTGCGCGCCCTGGAGGGCGGTGCTTTATGCGCGCTGGGTACGGCACTGGGCGCAGTACCGGTACTGGTCATTCGCAATATGCCCGTGGCGCTGGCGGATACGCTGTTGGGCTTCGGTGCTGGCGTGATGCTGGCGGCCACCGCGTTTTCCCTGATCATGCCGGGCCTGGCGGCGGCTCAGTCGATTGGCTTCAGCCCTTGGGGGGCAGGTGGCCTGATCAGTTTTGGCCTGATGTTCGGGGCGTTGTGCCTGTTCCTGGTCGACCTCAAGGTATCCTGGGCTTCGCCGGAGGCGTTGGTGGGCACAGCAAATCAGCCGGTGATTGCAGCGCGCATCTGGCTGTTCGTGATTGCCATCATTGCCCACAACATCCCCGAAGGTATGGCCATTGGTGTGTCGGCCGGGGGAGGTATGGCCGACGCCGACAGCCTGGCCATGGGCATTGCCTTGCAGGATGTGCCTGAGGGGCTGGTGATCGCGCTGGTGCTGGCAGGGGCGGGCATGCCGCGCTTCAAGGCCTTCCTGATCGGCGCAGCCTCAGGCTTGGTCGAGCCGGTGGCGGCGCTGATCTGTGCCTGGCTGGTGAATGTTGCCGAACTGCTGCTGCCGCTGGGGCTGGCCTGTGCAGCGGGGGCGATGTTGCTGGTGGTCACCCAGGAAATCATCCCCGAATCGCGCAGCAACGGCCATCATCGTCTGGCCAGCCTTGGGCTGTGTACAGGCTTCTGTCTGATGATGGTGATGGATACCGCGATGTCCTGATCTTGTGCAAGCGCAGGTTTGCGAGGCCTATTCGCCTTCGTCAAAGAAATTGTTGATCAGTTCGACCAGTGCATCCATGGCGTCGTTGTCCTGCTCACCCTCGGTATGCAGGTGCACCTGGGTGCCCTTGCCTGCGGCCAGCATCATCACCGCCATGATGCTCTTGCCATCCACCAGCTTGTCCGGGGCGCGACCCACCCGTACCTGGCAGGGGAAGCGGCCGGCCACACCGACGAACTTGGCTGCCGCCCGGGCATGCAGACCCAGCTTGTTGATGATGGTGATTTCGCGGGCGGGCATCTGGGGTGGATCCTTGGGCTAGAGGTCGCGATGACGGACCTGGACGTTTTTCAGGGTTTGCTGCAGCTGTTGACCAAGGCGCTCGGTGATGTACACCGAACGGTGATGGCCGCCAGTGCAGCCGATGGCAATGGTTACGTAGGCGCGGTTGCTGGCAGCGAAGCGGGGCAACCATTTGAGCAGGTAGCTGGAGATGTCGTTGTACATGTCTTCGACATCCGGTTGTGCGGCCAGGTAGTCGATCACGGGTTGATCGAGACCTGAGTGCTCACGCAGTTCTGGTTTCCAGTAGGGGTTGGGCAGGCAGCGCACGTCAAAAACCAGGTCGGCGTCGACCGGCATGCCCCGCTTGAACCCGAACGACTCGACCAGAAACGCTGTGCCAGGCTCGGGTTGGTTGAGCAGACGCAGTTTGATCGAGTCACGCAACTGGTACAGGTTCAGGTTGGTGGTGTCGATCTTCAGGTCGGCCAGGTCGGCAATGGGGCCCAACAAATCGCTTTCCACGCGGATCGCTTCCGCGAGCGAGCGGTTGGCGTTGGTCAGGGGGTGCCGCCTGCGGGTTTCCGAGAAACGCTTGAGAAGGACCTCTTCATCGGCATCCAGGTACAACACGTCGCACTGGATGTGCCGTGCGCGGGCTTCTTCAAGCAGCTCGGGAAAACGCATCAGGTGGCTGGGCAGGTTGCGTGCGTCGATCGAAACCGCCACCTTGGGCTGCAGCAATTCGGTGTTGATCAGTGCATTTTCCGCCAACTGCGGCAATAGCCCGGCTGGCAGATTGTCGATGCAATAGAAACCGCTGTCTTCCAGGACATCGAGGGCGGTGCTCTTGCCGGAGCCGGACCGGCCGCTGACGATGATCAGGCGCATGTTCAGTGCTCGTTCTGTACGTCCAGGACAACCTGGAACAGGGCCTCGTTGCTGGTGGCCGCACGCAGTCGATCACGGACCTCCTTGCGATCGAGCATGCTGGCGATCTGACGCAGAAGTTCAAGGTGGGCATCGGTGGCCGCTTCGGGCACCAGCAGCACAAACAGCAGGTCCACCGGCGCGCCATCGATGGCGTCGTAATCGATAGGCGCTTCCAGGTGCAGCAAGGCGCTGACTGGCGCGGAGCATCCTTCAAGCCGGCAGTGTGGGATGGCGATGCCATTGCCGAAACCGGTAGAACCGAGCTTTTCCCGGGCTACCAGTTTTTCGAAGACGTCCTGCATCTCCAGTTCTGGCACTTGGTCGGCGATGACAGTGGCGACCTTTTCCAGGGCGCGCTTCTTGCTGCCGCCCGGCACGTTCACGAGGGAACGGCCGGGGGTCAGGATGGTTTCAAGTCGGATCATGGATGAGGGGGATCAGCGGGCAGCTGCACCTTGCAGCAGGCTTTGCTGTTTTTCCTTGTGTTTTTTCAGTTGGCGGTCGAGCTTGTCGGCCAAGGCGTCGATCGCTGCATACATGTCTTCGTGTTCGGCGTTGGCTACCACTTCGCCGCCGGGAATCTGCAGGGTCGCCTCGACCTTCTGCTGAAGCTTCTCGACTTTCATGATTACCTGCACGTTGGTGATCTTGTCGAAGTGACTCTCCACGCGGGCGAGCTTTTCAAGCACGTAATCGCGCAGTGGCTGGGTGACTTCTACATGCTGTCCACTGATATTGACTTGCATACAGCTTCTCCTTTGTTGCCCGTGCATAAAGAGGCAGGTCTTGCACCTGCCACGAAAACGCTGTGGCACATCTCAGGGGCTACATCAGTCGCTTGCGTTCGCTCGACGGTGCGATGCCGAGAGACTCGCGGTACTTGGCGACGGTGCGACGGGCTACCTGGATGCCTTGTGCCTCCAGTAAACCAGCGATCTTGCTGTCACTCAATGGCTTTTTCTGATTTTCCGCCGCAACCAGTTTCTTGATGATCGCGCGGATCGCCGTGGACGAGCATTCTCCGCCTTCGGAGGTACTGACATGGCTGGAGAAAAAGTATTTCAGTTCGTAGATGCCACGCGGGGTGTGCATGTATTTCTGCGTGGTAACCCGCGAGATGGTCGATTCGTGCATGCCTACGGCTTCGGCAATGTCATGCAGTACCAACGGCTTCATCGCTTCGTCGCCGTGGTCGAGGAAGCCGCGCTGGTGCTCGACGATCTGCGTGGCAACCTTCATCAGGGTTTCGTTACGGCTCTGCAGGCTCTTGATGAACCAGCGCGCTTCCTGCAGCTGGTTGCGCATGAAGGTGTTGTCGGCGCTGGTGTCGGCACGGCGCACGAAGCCGGCGTATTGTGGGTTGACGCGCAGGCGTGGGATGGCTTCCTGGTTCAGTTCTACCAGCCAACGGTCGCTGTCCTTGCGCACGATGACGTCGGGCACCACGTACTCGGGCTCGCTGGACTCGATCTGCGAACCAGGGCGCGGGTTAAGGCTTTGCACCAGTTCGATGACCTGGCGCAGCTCGTCTTCCTTGATTTTCATCCGCCGCATCAGCTGGCTGTAGTCACGGCTGCCGAGCAGGTCGATGAAATCGGTAACCAGGCGCTTGGCTTCGGTCATCCACGGCGTTGTAGCGGGCAGCTGGCGCAGTTGCAGCAACAGGCATTCGCCCAGATTGCGGGCGCCGACGCCAGCCGGCTCGAACTGCTGGATGCGGTGCAGTACTGCTTCGACCTCGTCCAGCTCGATATCCAGCTCCGGGTCGAACCCTGCGCAGATTTCTTCGAGTGTGTCTTCCAGGTAGCCCTGGCCGTTGATGCTGTCGATCAGGGTCACGGCAATCAAGCGGTCGGTGTCGGACATCGGCGCCAGGTTCAACTGCCACAGCAGGTGGCTTTGCAGGCTTTCGCCGGCCGATGTGCGCGTGGTGAAGTCCCATTCGTCATCATCGTTGCTCGGCAGGCTGCTGGCGCTGGTCTGGTAGATGTCTTCCCAGGCCGTATCGACCGGGAGCTCGTTGGGGATGCGCTCGCTCCACTCACCGTCTTCCAGGTTGTCGGCGCTGACGGTGCTTTCCTGGAAACTGTTGTCCTGAACTTCGGCGGCCGGCTTGTTCTCGGCGTTGTCGGCCATCGGGTCGCTGTTGTCGAAGTCTTCGCCGTCTTCCTGACGTTCGAGCATCGGGTTCGACTCCAGCGCTTCCTGGATTTCCTGTTGGAGGTCCAGGGTAGAGAGCTGGAGCAGGCGGATGGCCTGTTGCAACTGAGGTGTCATCGTCAGTTGCTGGCCCATTTTTAGGACGAGCGATGGTTTCATGGCAGGGGCTTAATACCTTGTTCGCCGGCGCGCATGCGCCATCCACTACACGAGGGCGCCGAAGCGCCAGATCAAGCAAGTTTTATGCCTTAAATTGTAGCGTTTGCCTAGAGTACCGTAACAACTTTACCCCCAGTCTCAGGGCTGTTTGCCAGTACTTCAGGCGCGTACCGGGTCAGAGGCGGAACTCGTGACCCAGGTAAACTTCTTTGACCAAGTCGTTTGCCAGGATGGTTTCAGCGTCGCCTTCGGCGATCAGTCGGCCATCGTTGACGATATAAGCGGTTTCGCAGATATCCAGGGTTTCACGCACGTTGTGGTCGGTAATCAGTACGCCGATACCTTTGGCCTTGAGGTGGTGGATGATCTGCTTGATGTCGCCGACCGAAATCGGGTCGACACCGGCAAACGGTTCGTCCAGCAGGATGAACTTGGGTGCGGTCGCCAGGGCGCGCGCAATTTCGACGCGGCGGCGTTCACCACCGGACAGGCTCATGCCGAGGTTGTCCCGGATGTGGCTGATGTGGAACTCCTGCAGCAGGCTTTCCAGCTCTTTGCGGCGGCCGTCCCGGTCGAGGTCCTTGCGGGTCTCGAGGATGGCCATGATGTTGTCGGCGACCGACAGCTTGCGGAAGATCGAGGCTTCCTGCGGCAGGTAGCCGATACCGGCGCGAGCGCGGCCGTGCATGGGCTGGTGGCTGACATCGAGGTTGTCGATCAGTACGCGGCCCTGTTCGGCCTGGACCAGCCCGACAATCATGTAGAAGCAGGTGGTCTTGCCGGCGCCGTTGGGGCCGAGCAGGCCGACGATCTGGCCGCTGTCGATAGACAGGCTGACATCACGTACTACCTGCCGCCCCTTGTAGCTCTTTGCCAGGTGCTGGGCTTTGAGGGTTGCCATTTACTCGGCCTTCTTCTTGGGCTGGATCACCATGTCGATGCGCTGACGGGGTGTTGTCACATTGCCGCCACGGCCGGCGGTCGCCACCTGGGTCTGAGTGTTGTAGACGATCTTTTCGCCTTCGGTGGTATTGCCTTCGCTCTCGACCTTGGCGCGGTCGGTGAGAATGACCAAGTCCTTCTGCGACTGGTACTGGATGGTTACGCCCCAGCCTTTCATCTTGTCCGGCTTGGCTGCGCTCTGCTGCTGCTCGAAGTAGGCCAGGTTGCCCACCGAGGTCACTACGTCGATATCGCCAGAGGCGGAGCGGGTAATGGTCACGGTGTTGCCTTTGATCATCATCGAACCCTGAGTGATGATCACGTCGCCGGTGTAAGTGGCCACGCCTTGCTTGTCATCCAGGTGAGCGTTGTCGGCCTGGATGCGGATAGGCTGGTCACGGTCGTTCGGCAGGGCGAGGGCGCTCGCGCTTCCCAGTGCTGCGCTCAGGCTGAGCAAAAGGGGGAGGGTTTTAACGAGCCTCATACTGTCCTCTTACGTTAGAGAGCAAGTCCATCTTGCCTTCTTTCAAATACGCTTTCATGCCTTTGCCCGTAGTTGTGCCTCCGGCGCCGTCGATTCTAACGGCTTGCTCGGTCTGCGCATATTGCTTCTGCGGGAACACGGTCATGCGTGAGCTGGTAATGATGGTTTCACGCTGCTTTTCATCGGTGCGGGCAATCCGTACCTTGTCGATCAGTTCGACCTCGGTACCGTCAGGATTGACCTCGGCGCGTGTGCTCTGCACATGCCACGGGTACTCGGTGCCGCGGTACAGGTGCAGGTCCGGTGTGGTCACCTGGGTGACTTCGCTGGTCTTGAGGTGTTCGATCCTGTCGGCGGTCATTTCGTATTGCAGCTTGCCGTCGGGCAGGAACTGCACGCTGTGGGCGTTGATCGCGTAGTAATCGATGGCGCTTTCGTCGACTTGGGCCACGGGCTTGTCGAGGAAGCTTTCCGGGCTGACATTCCAGTAGCCAATGGCTACCAACAGGGCGGCTATCGCCCCCAGCAGCACAATGTTTCGGGCTTTCTTGCTGAGCATGGGCAGCCTTACAGGTAGTTGGCGTTGGCAGTGTCCAGGGTGCCCTGGGCCTGCATGATCAATTCGCAGAATTCACGGGCCGCGCCTTCGCCGCCACGTGCCTGGGTCACGCCGTGGGCGTGCTGGCGTACGAACGGTGCGGCGTTGGCTACGGCCATGCCCAGAGCCACCCGGCGAATCACCGGCAGGTCGGGCAGGTCGTCGCCCAGGTAAGCCACTTGATCATAGCTTAGGCCCAGTTCGGCGAGCAGGCCGTCAAGCACCACCAATTTGTCCTCCCGGCCTTGGTAGAGGTGCGGGATGCCGAGGTTACTGGCCCGGCGTTCGACCACTGGGGTCTTGCGCCCGCTGATGATCGCGGTGGTCACGCCCGAGGCCATGAGCATCTTGATGCCCTGGCCGTCGAGGGTATTGAACGTCTTGAATTCGCTGCCATCCTCGAGGAAGTACAGGCGCCCGTCGGTGAGCACGCCGTCCACGTCGAAGACTGCCAGCTTGATGCCTTTGCCGCGTTGCATGAGGTCCTGGTTCATTCCATCGCTCCTTTACATTACGCCGGCGCGCAGCAGGTCATGCATGTTCAGGGCGCCGGTCGGGCGGTCTTCATGGTCCACCACCACCAGGGCGTTGATCTTGTGGTCTTCCATTATCTTCAGGGCTTCGGCGGCGAGCATGTCGGCACGCGCAGTCTTGCCGTGAACGGTCATGACCTGGTCGATCAGGGTGGTGTGCACATCGATATTGCGGTCCAGGCTGCGGCGCAGGTCACCGTCGGTAAAGATCCCGGCCAGTTTGCCATCGGCTTCGACGATCACGGTCATGCCCAAACCTTTGTGGGACATTTCCAGCAGCGCGTCCTTGAGCAGGGTGCCGCGGGGTACTTGAGGCAGGTCGTCGCCGGCGTGCATCACGTTCTCGACCTTCAGCAGCAGGCGGCGGCCCAGCGCGCCTCCCGGGTGCGAGAAGGCGAAGTCCTCGGCGGTGAAGCCGCGGGCTTCGAGCAAGGCGATGGCCAGGGCGTCGCCCAGTACCAGCGCTGCCGTGGTGGAGGAGGTGGGGGCCAGGTTCAGCGGGCAGGCCTCTTGTGCGACACGTGCGTCAAGGTTGACCTCGGCGGCCTGGGCCAGCGGCGAGTCCGGGTTGCCGGTCAGGCTGATCAGCTTGATGCCAAGGCGTTTGATGAACGGCAGCAGGGTGACGATTTCGGCGGTGCTGCCGGAGTTCGACAGCGCAAGGATGACATCATCCCGGGTGATCATGCCCATGTCGCCATGGCTGGCTTCGGCCGGATGCACGAAAAACGCCGGTGTGCCGGTGCTGGCCAGGGTCGCGGCGATCTTGTTGCCGATGTGCCCGGACTTGCCCATGCCGACCACGACGACCCGGCCCTTGCTGGTCAGAATCAGTTCGCAGGCTTTGACGAAATTGTCGTCGATGCGCGCCAAAAGGGCCTCTACGGCCTCGAGTTCCAGGCGCAGAGTGCGTTGGGCGGATTGGATCAGCTCGCTGGATTGGCTCATGTCGAAAAAGCAATGCCTGATGAAAGGGCGACGATTATACGCGCAATGATGAAAACCCTCACCTCCTCGATTGCTGCAGTGAATACCACCAAAGCCTGTCCCTGGGCTGAACGACTGCTTGCCCGGCCTTGGGGCGGGGCTGTCAGCGGTGCTATAGTTCGCCGCTATTCGGCCTGTCAGGGGTGCGTGTGCCTTCCAGATGGAGGCCGGCGTCCATTAGGACGAGGCTGCATTAGCAAGGAGTCTAGATGAGTGTGGATAGCGCCTACGCGGTCGAGTTGAAGGGTGTAACCTTCAAACGTGGTTCGCGCAGCATTTTCAGCAACGTGGACATCAGCATCCCGCGCGGCAAGGTCACCGGCATCATGGGGCCATCGGGGTGCGGCAAGACCACGTTGCTCCGCCTGATGGGCGCACAGTTGCGCCCCGCGAGCGGTGAGGTATGGGTTGCCGGGCAGAACCTGCCGACGCTGTCGCGCAGCGACCTGTTCGACGCCCGCAAGCAGATGGGCGTGCTGTTCCAGAGCGGCGCGTTGTTCACCGACCTCGATGTGTTCGAGAACGTCGCGTTCCCGCTGCGCGTGCATACTCAGCTGTCGGACGAAATGATCCGTGACATCGTGTTGATGAAGCTGCAGGCCGTGGGTCTGCGCGGTGCCATCGACCTGATGCCCGACGAGCTGTCCGGTGGCATGAAGCGCCGTGTGGCACTGGCCCGGGCGATTGCCCTGGACCCGCAGATCCTCATGTACGACGAACCGTTCGTCGGCCAGGACCCGATCGCCATGGGGGTACTGGTGCGCCTGATTCGCCTGCTCAACGATGCCCTGGGCATCACCAGCATCGTGGTTTCCCATGACCTGGCAGAAACCGCCAGCATCGCCGACTACATTTACGTGGTAGGTGACGGCCAAGTGCTGGGCCAGGGGACGCCTGATGAGCTGATGGGTTCGGACAATCCACGGATCCGCCAATTCATGAAAGGCGACCCGGATGGCCCGGTTCCCTTCCACTTTCCCGCGCCTGACTACCGCGCCGACCTGCTGGGGGCGCGTTGATGCGCAGAAAATCCTTACTCGAACGTGTCCGCCTGCTGGGCCGCTCGGCAATCGACGTGCTGGCCGTGCTCGGGCGTTCGTGCCTGTTCCTGTTCCATGCGCTGGTCGGTCGCGGTGGTATTGGCGGCGGCTTCCAGCTGCTGACCAAGCAGTTGTACTCGGTGGGTGTGCTGTCGCTGGCGATCGTCGTCGTGTCCGGTGTGTTCATCGGCATGGTGCTGGCGCTGCAGGGCTACAGCATCCTGACCAAGTACGGCTCGGAGCAGGCGGTAGGGCAGATGGTCGCCCTGACCCTGCTGCGTGAACTTGGCCCGGTGGTAACGGCGTTGCTGTTTGCCGGGCGTGCCGGTTCCGCGCTGACCGCCGAAATCGGCAACATGAAGTCCACCGAGCAGTTGTCGAGCCTGGAAATGATCGGTGTCGACCCGCTCAAGTACATCGTTGCGCCACGCCTGTGGGCCGGTTTCATCTCGCTGCCGCTGTTGGCGCTGATCTTCAGCGTGGTCGGTATCTGGGGTGGCTCGTGGGTGGCGGTGGACTGGCTGGGTGTCTACGAGGGCTCGTTCTGGGCCAACATGCAGAACAGTGTTTCTTTCACTGACGACGTGCTCAACGGGCTGGTCAAGAGCCTGGTGTTTGCTTTCGTCTCGACCTGGATCGCCGTATTCCAGGGGTACGACTGTGAGCCCACCTCAGAAGGGATCAGTCGTGCAACCACCAAGACCGTGGTCTATGCCTCGTTGGCAGTGCTGGGTCTGGACTTTATTCTGACCGCCTTGATGTTTGGAGATTTCTGATGCAAAACCGCACCCTGGAAATCGGTGTCGGCCTGTTCCTCCTGGCCGGGATCCTGGCGCTGCTGCTGCTGGCCCTGCGTGTCAGCGGGCTGTCGGCCAGCCCGAGCAGCGATACCTATAAAGTTTATGCTTACTTCGACAATATCGCCGGTTTGACGGTCAGAGCTAAAGTGACCATGGCCGGTGTGACCATCGGCAAGGTCACCGCCATCGATCTGGACCGTGATTCCTACACCGGTCGGGTGACGTTGCAGCTGGACAAGTCGGTCGATAACCTGCCGACCGACTCCACTGCCTCGATCCTGACCGCCGGTTTGCTTGGTGAGAAGTACATCGGCATCAGCGTTGGCGGTGAAGACGACGTTCTCAAGGATGGTGCAACCATCCATGACACTCAGTCGGCACTGGTGCTGGAGGATCTGATTGGCAAGTTCCTGCTCAACTCTGTTGGCAAGGAACCGAAAGAAGCGCAACCGGCTAATTAAGGAGTACCCATGATTTCGATCCTGCGACGTGGCTTGCTGGTGCTGCTGGCGGCCTTCCCCCTGCTGGCCCTGGCTGTGCAGACACCGCACGAAGTGGTTCAAAGCACCACCAATGAACTGCTCGGCGACCTCAAGGCCAACAAGGAACAGTACAAGTCCAACCCCAACGCCTTCTATGACTCGCTCAACCGCATTCTCGGCCCGGTGGTGGATGCCGACGGTATCTCGCGTAGCATCATGACCGTGAAGTACTCGCGCAAGGCGACCCCGGAGCAGATGCAGCGCTTCCAGGAAAACTTCAAGCGCAGCCTGATGCAGTTTTATGGCAATGCCTTGCTCGAGTACAACAACCAGGGCATCACTGTCGACCCGGCTAAAGCCGATGACGGCAAGCGCGCCAGTGTCGGCATGAAGGTTACCGGCAACAACGGTGCCGTGTACCCCGTGCAGTACACCCTGGAGAACATTGGCGGCGAGTGGAAGGTGCGTAACGTGATCGTCAACGGCATCAACATCGGCAAGCTGTTCCGTGACCAGTTCGCCGATGCCATGCAGCGCAACGGCAATGACCTGGACAAGACCATCGACGGCTGGGCTGGCGAAGTGGCCAAGGCCAAGCAGGCTGCCGACAACTCGCCAGAGAAGACCGTCAAATGAGCGAGGCCGCTGTAAGCATGGCAGAGCCGGGCGTGCTGCGTCTGGCTGGCGTGCTGGATTACCGCAGCGGCCCGGCCTTGCGCAAGCAAGGCAAGGTGCTGATCGATGGCTCGCGCGAGCCGCGACTGGTGCTTGATTGCTCGGCTGTCGAGAAGTCGTCGAGTGTTGGCTTGTCGTTATTGCTTGCGTACATGCGTGATGCTCAGGCCACTGGCAAGGCGTGCGAAGTGCGTGGCATGCCTGACGACATGCGGGAAATTGCCGAGGTCTATGATCTCGATGAAGTGCTGGCAAGCTAGTGGCCCGGCACGGATGATGGCCCCTCGGTCAGCGAAGCCTTCGTTGGGCTTCGCAGGCGAGGGGCTTTTTTGTATGATGGCCGACCCGTGCGCATCGGGCGCCGATTGAGGTTGAGCATGCAGGCCGTAGAAGTTAAAAGCTTCCTTGAAGAGAAATTGCCGGGTTCCCGGGTCGAAGTTGAAGGCGAAGGCTGCAACTTCCAGTTGAACGTGATCAGCGACGAGTTGGCTGGCCTGAGTCCGGTCAAACGCCAGCAGGCGATCTATGCTCACCTGAATCCGTGGATCGCCAATGGCAGCATCCATGCGGTAACCATGAAATTTTTCAGCAGCGCAGCCTGGGCTGAGCGCACCTGAGCCAACTTGGCGGCGAGACTCCAATGGACAAACTGATTATTACTGGCGGCGCTCGCCTTGACGGCGAGATCCGCATTTCGGGCGCGAAAAACGCAGCCCTGCCGATTCTGGCAGCGACCCTGCTGGCCGATGGCCCGGTCACCGTGGGCAACCTGCCGCACCTGCACGACATCACCACCATGATCGAGCTGTTCGGGCGCATGGGCATCGAGCCTGTGATCGACGAAAAGCTGTCGGTGGAGATCGACCCACGCACCATCAAGACCCTGGTCGCGCCGTACGAGCTGGTCAAGACCATGCGCGCCTCGATCCTGGTGCTGGGCCCGATGGTTGCCCGTTTCGGCGAAGCCGAAGTGGCCCTGCCTGGCGGTTGCGCCATTGGCTCGCGCCCGGTCGATCTGCACATCCGTGGCCTTGAGGCCATGGGGGCGAAGATCGAAGTGGAAGGCGGCTACATCAAGGCCAAGGCGCCTGAAGGTGGCCTGCGTGGCGCGCACTTCTTCTTCGACACCGTCAGCGTGACCGGTACCGAGAACATCATGATGGCCGCTGCCTTGGCCAAGGGCCGCAGCGTGTTGCAGAACGCCGCGCGTGAGCCTGAAGTGGTCGATTTGGCCAACTTCATCAACGCCATGGGCGGGAACATTCAGGGCGCAGGTACCGACACCATCACCATCGATGGTGTCGAACGACTGGATTCGGCCAACTACCGCGTGATGCCGGACCGCATCGAGACCGGTACCTACCTGGTTGCCGCTGCCGTGACCGGTGGCCGCGTCAAGGTCAAGGACACCGACCCTACCATCCTTGAAGCCGTGCTTGAAAAACTCAAGGAAGCGGGTGCCGACATCAACACCGGCGAGGACTGGATCGAACTGGACATGCATGGCAAGCGGCCGAAAGCCGTGAACCTGCGTACTGCCCCGTATCCGGCGTTCCCGACCGACATGCAGGCGCAGTTCATCTCGCTGAACGCCATTGCCGAAGGCACTGGCGCGGTAATCGAGACCATCTTCGAAAACCGCTTCATGCATGTTTACGAAATGCACCGCATGGGCGCGCAGATCCAGGTCGAAGGCAACACCGCCATCGTCACTGGCGTCAAGGCGCTGAAGGGTGCCCCGGTCATGGCCACCGACCTGCGTGCTTCCGCCAGCCTGGTGCTGTCGGCGCTGGTTGCCGAAGGCGATACCCTGATCGATCGCATCTACCACATCGACCGTGGTTACGAGTGCATCGAGGAAAAACTGCAGATGCTCGGCGCGAAAATCCGCCGCGTACCGGGCTAGTACCCCGCGGGTGCAAGGACGCACCTTTTGAATTGAATGCGGCCAGGTCGATGACCTGGCCGGCAGCAGCCGCTTAAGGACCGACGTTCCAATGTTGACCATCGCGCTTTCCAAAGGCCGTATTCTCGACGATACCTTGCCGTTGCTCGCCGAGGCCGGCATCGTGCCGACCGAAAACCCGGACAAGAGCCGCAAACTGATCATCCCCACCACGCAGGACGATGTGCGCCTGCTGATCGTGCGTGCCACCGACGTGCCGACCTATGTCGAGCATGGTGCTGCCGACCTGGGTGTGGCCGGCAAGGACGTGCTGATGGAGTACGGCGGCCAGGGCCTGTATGAGCCTCTGGACCTGCAGATTGCTCAATGCAAGCTGATGACCGCGGGCGTAGTCGGCGCAGCCGAGCCCAAGGGCCGCCTGCGTGTGGCCACCAAGTTCGTCAACGTAGCCAAGCGTTACTATGCCGAACAAGGTCGCCAGGTCGACATCATCAAGCTGTATGGCTCGATGGAGCTGGCGCCGCTGATCAACCTTGCCGACAAGATCATCGACGTGGTCGACACCGGCAATACCCTGCGTGCCAACGGCCTGGAACCCCAGGAACTGATCGCCACGATCAGCTCGCGCCTGGTGGTCAACAAAGCCTCCATGAAAATGCAGCACGCCCGTATCCAGAGCCTGATCGACACGCTGCGTCAAGCGGTCGAATCGCGACACCGCGGTTGACTCCTGCGCGCGACCTTCGCTGTCGCGCCCGTCTATCCGCGTCATAGCCATTTTTCTCGGGTGCCCGCGCGGATGGACTGGTAGCTTGGGATTGTGCGAAAAGTCGCCGAGCGGCGATCATGCAAGAACGAAAACAGGCGAGGAACGGCCGGGGTCGTGCCCGACTTTGCTGGTTGCAAATGAGCATTCCGAGCCTGTTTTTAACGTAGCATGATCGTCGCGCAGGCACTTTTCGCACAATCCCCTAGGGCGCCTGAGCATTCGCTAATATTACGAGGCCCTCGCCATGACCGTGTCCACTGCAATTGCCCGTCTCAACGCCGCTGATCCGGATTTCGCCCGACATCTGGATCATCTGCTGAGCTGGGAAAGTGTGTCCGATGACGCGGTCAATCAGCGCGTGCTCGACATCATCAAGGCCGTGCGTGAACGCGGTGATGCGGCGCTGGTGGAATTCACCCAGCGCTTCGATGGTGTTGACGCCAAGTCGATTGACGACCTGATCCTCAATCGCGCGCGCCTGGAACTGGCGCTGACCCGTATTACCCCGGTCCAGCGCGAGGCCCTGGAAAAGGCCGCCAACCGTGTGCGCATTTATCACGAGCGGCAGAAGCAGGATTCCTGGCAGTACACCGAGGCCGACGGCACCGTGCTCGGCCAGAAGGTCACCCCGCTGGACCGTGCTGGCCTGTATGTGCCGGGCGGCAAGGCGTCGTACCCGTCGTCGGTGCTGATGAACGCCATCCCGGCCAAGGTTGCCGGCGTGGCTGAAGTGGTGATGGTGGTACCGACCCCGCGTGGTGAGGTCAACGAGCTGGTGCTGGCGGCTGCCTGCATCGCCGGTGTCGACCGGGTATTCACCGTCGGTGGTGCCCAGGCCGTGGCTGCGCTGGCCTACGGTACTGAAAGCGTGCCGCAGGTGGACAAGATCGTCGGCCCGGGCAACATCTACGTTGCCACCGCCAAACGCCACGTGTTCGGCCAGGTCGGCATTGACATGATCGCCGGCCCCTCGGAAATTCTCGTGGTGTGCGACGGTCAGACCGACCCGGACTGGATTGCCATGGACCTGTTCTCCCAGGCCGAGCACGACGAAGACGCCCAGGCCATCCTGGTCAGCCCGGATGCCGCCTTCCTCGATCGTGTGGCTGCCAGCATCGACAAGCTGATGCCGACCATGGAACGTGCCGATATCATCGAGAAGTCGATCAATGGCCGTGGTGCGCTGATCCAGGTGCGTGACATGCAGCAGGCCATGGACGTGGCCAACCGCATTGCACCGGAGCACCTGGAGCTGTCGGTGGCCGACCCGCAAGCCTGGCTGCCACACATTCGCCACGCTGGCGCGATCTTCATGGGCCGCCACACCAGCGAAGCGCTGGGCGATTACTGCGCTGGCCCTAACCACGTGCTGCCCACTTCAGGTACCGCGCGTTTTTCGTCGCCGCTGGGGGTGTATGACTTCCAGAAGCGTTCGTCGATCATCTTCTGCTCCGAACAGGGCGCTTCCGAACTGGGCCACACTGCCTCGGTCCTGGCCCGTGGCGAGTCGCTGACCGCCCACGCCCGCAGCGCTGAATACCGTATCCTGACCCAAGAGAAGGGGAACTGAGCATGAGTCGATTCTGGAGCCCCTTCGTCAAGGACCTGGTGCCTTACGTGCCGGGCGAGCAACCCAAGCTGGCCCGCCTGGTCAAACTGAACACCAACGAAAACCCCTATGGCCCGTCGCCCAAGGCGCTGGAGGCCATGCGCGGCGAGCTGAACGATAACCTGCGCCTGTACCCGGACCCGAACGGTGACCGTCTCAAGCAGGCGGTGGCCGAGTACTACGGCGTGACCCCGGCTCAAGTGTTTGTCGGCAACGGCTCGGACGAGGTGCTGGCGCACATCTTCCACGGCCTGTTCCAGCACGATGCGCCCCTGCTGTTCCCGGACATCAGCTACAGCTTCTACCCGGTCTACTGCGGCCTGTACGGCATTGCCTTCGAACAGGTGGCGCTGGATGAGCAGTTCCAGATCCGCATTGAGGACTACAAAAAGCCCAACGCTGGCATCATCTTCCCCAACCCCAACGCGCCGACCGGTTGCCTGATGCCGTTGCAGGTGGTGGAGCAGCTGCTGCAGGCCAACCGTGATTCGGTGGTGGTGGTGGATGAGGCCTACATCGATTTCGGTGGTGAAACGGCGATCAGCCTGGTGGACCGCTACGATAACCTGCTGGTTACCCAGACGCTGTCGAAGTCGCGCTCGCTGGCGGGGCTGCGAGTGGGCCTGGCGGTGGGGCATCCGGACCTGATCGAGGCGTTGGAGCGGATCAAGAACAGCTTCAACTCCTATCCGCTGGACCGTGCAGCTATCGTCGGTGCGGCGGTGGCGTTCGAAGACCGTGAGTACTTCGAGGACACCTGCCGCAAGGTGATAGACAGCCGGGAGGTATTGGTCAGTCAGCTGCAGGCCAAGGGCTTTGAGGTGCTGCCGTCGGCTGCCAACTTCATTTTCGCCCGCCACCCGCAGCAGGATGCCGGCGAGCTGGCGGCACGCCTGCGCGAGCAGGGCGTGATCGTGCGTCACTTCAAGCAGCCGCGTATTGCCCAGTTCCTGCGGATTACCATCGGTACGCCGGAAATGAACCAGGCACTGCTGGATGCGTTGAGCTGACGTGTAGGAGCGGGTTTACCCGCGAATACGGTAGCGGCGGCAACGGTGAACGGCGGGTGAAAACTGGCCAGCAGGGCCGGCCCTTTCGCGGGTGAACCCGCTCCTACGGGGATCGCGCCAGCCCTTGAGCAACGACAGAACTGTTGCTTCTCAAGGGCTTAATAGCGGCGGTCTTCGATCACAAATGGCTTGGCTGCCGGCCTGTTGCGCACCGCCGCCGGTGTACCATCCAGCACCAGTACATAATCGTTCTGCTTGTCCATCCCCTCCGGATCGATCCATTGGTCGTCTCTGGCCGCAACCTGGGCAACCACATGGCCGTTCTTGATAATGGTCAGATAACCCTTGGCGTTACTGTTCCAGCGTAGCCGTCCTTTGTTTTCATCGGCCCGCGCCTTGCGCACACCGGTATCACCCAGTAAAGGCGTGCCGTCCAAAAGCCACTGCGGCTGCAGCTTGAGGTCCATGTGGCGCAGCACCGTGGGCGCTACCGAGGTCTGCGCAGGAAGCCCGTACAGGCCGCCGGGCCCAGGCATCTCCACAGGAAGGCTCAGCTCGGTCAGTTCCTGATTCAACGGCTTGTTGCTGGCGATGAAGATACTCTTTTCCTGCTCCGAAGCGCCGCCATGGCCTTTCCCCCAATAGTCCCGGCCATGGTCGGTACTGACGAGTACCAGCCAGTCTTCCTGTGGGAACATGCGACGCCGCTGGTCTACCTTGTCCAATAGCCGCCCGATCTCGCTGTCGGCCTTGCGCAACGCCTGCGCATAGTGCTCACCATAACCCCTTTGATGGCCGATCTGGTCAGGTTCGTCCAGTTGAATGAACGTGAAGTCGGCGGGTGTGTCACCCAGGATCTGCAACGTACGCTCAATCACCTGTTCATCTGGCAAACCACTTTCGCGTACATCGGCGTCATGGGCGTCCTCCAGCAGAAATGCCGTGTTGATGGGGGACCAGTTGACGATGCTGGAGAGGTACGCATTGGGGTAGGCCAGGCGTAGCCGCTTGAACAGGCTGGGAAACGCCGGGTTTACCCGTTGCGAGTCGTCGTCCGATTCAACGCCATGCTTGTCGCTCCACACGCCAGTCAGCAAAGTGATCCAGCCAGGGCCGCTCAACGTGAGCTGCTCGCTGGCTTTACCATTGATACCCCCGGCGTAAGCCTTACCGTAGTAAAGCCGCTGCTTCAGGTTGGTTGCATCGCCCAGTTGCAAATACTGCTGCAGTTGCACGCCATCAAGGCCGATGAGCAAGGTCTTGGGGCGGCTCGGGTGCCGGGCCGGGTCACAGCCTGGCTGCAGGGCCAGGAACAGCAGTAACAGCAAACTCGCCATTCGCATGTGGGCGCATCCTTGAAAGCACGCAACGAGCGTTGCAACAAAGTGGCATGCCCACAACTGGCAGAAATACCAGGTGGTTTACGTCTTTGCCTGCAATCCAGTAAGCTGCAGCAATTCATCGGATGATTGGTTGAGTGGCATGAATACAGAGCTGACCAAGCGTTCCCTAGTGGAATTGGCGGTAGAGCGCATGCGCGAATGCATCGTGCTGGGCGATTGGCAGGTCGGCCAGCGCCTGCCTACCGAGCCCGAGCTTGCCTTGCAACTGGGCATTAGCCGTAACACGGTGCGTGAGGCCATGCGCGTGCTGGCGTTCAGTGGCCTGGTGGAAATTCGCCAGGGAGACGGAAGCTACCTGCGCACTGCCCAGGACCCGCTGCAGGCGGTGCACGCGATGTCCCGGTGTACGCCCGAGCAGGCCCGTGAAACCCGCCATATCCTCGAGGCGGAGGCCGTCGGGCTGGCGGCCTTGCGCCGTACCGATACCGACCTGCAAGCGCTACGGGATGCCCTGGAAGGCAGTGCCGGGCATTTTCACGGCGATGTCGATGCCTATGTGGCCTGCGACCTGGTGTTCCACCAGCGGCTGGTCGATGCCGCCCACAACCCGGCATTAAGCGAACTGTACCGTTACTTTTCCGGGGTCGTGGCTGCCGCTCTGCAACACAATATGGCCACCGTTCCGCGCTGCCAGGCCACGTTCGACTTGCATGGGCAGATCCTCGACGCCATCGAGCAACGGGACGCTGAACGGGCCAAGCGCCTGAGCCGTACCCTAATTGAATCCTGACACCGAGAAGGCCATGGCTGAATCCATCACCCGTAATACCCCATCGAACGAGCGGGATCTCGATGAGCTGCTGATCGACGCTGAAGCTGACGACGAACAGGTCCAGCAGCAGGCTGTGGTGTTGCGGCGGCCCTGGCTGTTGCTGCTGGGCCTGGTGCTGGTGGCCTTGAACCTGCGCCCGGCATTGTCGAGCATGGCGCCGGTGCTGGGCCAAGTATCTGAAGGCTTGGGGCTGAATGCTTCGCAGGCGGGCTTGCTGACCACCTTGCCGGTGCTCTGCCTGGGCCTGTTTGCTCCCTTGGCGCCGTTGCTGGCGCGGCGGTTTGGCAGCGAGCGGGTGATTCTTGGCATCCTCCTCACCTTGGCACTTGGCCTCGTGGTACGAAGTACCTTTGGGGCTATCGGGGTGTTCCTTGGGAGCCTGATGGCGGGGGCCAGCATCGGCATTATCGGCGTATTGTTGCCCGGTATCGTCAAGCGCGACTTTCCGCAGCACGCTGGCACGCTGACCGGTGTATACACTATGGCATTGTGCCTGGGCGCGGCCATGGCCGCAGGTGCCACCGTACCTTTGGCCCAGCATTTCGACGGCAGCTGGGCACTAGGGTTGGGCTTCTGGGTGCTGCCGGCTTTGCTGGCCATGCTGGTGTGGCTGCCACAGGCCCGTCAGGGGCATGGGCTGCACAAGGTGGCCTATCGCGTGCGAGGCTTGTGGCGTGACCCACTGGCCTGGCAGGTGACCCTGTATATGGGCCTGCAGTCATCACTGGCTTACATCGTGTTCGGTTGGTTGCCATCGATCCTGATCGGTCGCGGCCTCAGCCCTACCGAGGCAGGGCTGGTGCTGTCGGGGTCGGTAATCGTGCAGTTGATCAGCTCGCTCAGTGCCCCCTGGCTGGCCACCCGCGGCAAGGACCAGCGGCTGGCAATCGTGGTGGTCATGTCGGGTACGCTGGCGGGGCTGTTCGGTTGCCTGTATGCGCCAATTTCCGGGTTGTGGGGGTGGGCCATTGTGCTGGGCCTGGGGCAGGGCGGTACCTTTGCCCTGGCGCTGACCTTGATCGTGCTGCGCTCGAAAGATGCCCATGTGGCGGCGAACTTGTCGAGTATGGCCCAAGGGGTGGGTTATACCCTGGCCTCAATGGGGCCTTTCGCGGTGGGCCTGGTGCATGACCTGACCGGCGGCTGGGCGGCATTGGGTTGGATTTTTGCGGTACTGGGCGTTGGCGCCGTCGTGTTCGGGCTGGGTGCCGGGCGGGCACTGCAGGTGCAGGTGACCTGCGAAAAAGTCTGAAGCATGTTTTTGCAGTACCGTCCTCTTGCCTGCCAAGAGGACGGTACTGGCATAAGCCATCGGGGCAGATTATCGTGCAGTTTTCGAACCTAGGACGGACAAGCCCACAATGAGCGATGCCAACCGCGCCCTGATTACCCGTTTCTACCAGGCTTTCCAGCGCCTGGATGCCGACGCCATGCTGGCCTGCTACAGCAGCGATATCGTTTTCAGCGACCCGGTGTTCGGCACCCTGCGCGGCAAGGACGCAGGCGATATGTGGCGGATGCTCACCACCCGCGCCAAGAACTTCACCCTGACATTCGACAGCATACGTGCAGATGAGCACAGTGGCAGCGCGCACTGGGTGGCTACCTACCTGTTCAGCCAGACCGGCCGGGTTGTGGTCAACGATATCCGGGCACGCTTTATCATGCGTGATGGGCTGATTTGCCAGCATGACGATACCTTTGACCTGTGGCGCTGGTCGCGGCAAGCGTTGGGTGTTCCTGGAATGCTGCTGGGGTGGTCGCCGCTGATGCAGAACAAGGTCCGCCTGCAGGCATTCAAGGGGTTGCGCGCATTCCAGCAGGCCCAGGGTGAGTGAAGTCGTCGAACCTGCCGTTGGTAAGCCCTGGTTTGTCTATCTGGTAAGGGCAGCCAATGGCTCGTTGTATTGCGGCATCAGCGATGACCCGCAGCGTCGGTTCGCCGCGCATCAGAAAGGGCAGGGCGCCCGCTATTTCAAGACCAGCCCGGCCCAGGCGCTGGTGTACGTGGAGCAGTGGCCGGACAAGGGCGCGGCGCTGCGCCAGGAGCGGTTGGTGAAGCGGCTGCGCAAGTCGGCGAAGGAGGCACTGGTGGCCTCCTTTGGCGGCTTGGGGGAAATCAGTCCTTGCGGCGCTTCAGCTGATCCACCAAGGTTGTCGGCAGCCCCTTGATGATCAAGGTCCCCGCCGCTTCGTCATACTCCACCTTGTCCCCCAGCAGATGCGCCTCGAAGCTGATCGACAGCCCCTCGGCACGCCCGGTGAAACGGCGGAACTGGTTGAGGGTGCGTTTGTCCGCCGGGATTTCCGGCGACAGGCCATAGTCCTTGTTGCGGATGTGGTCGTAGAACGCTTTGGGGCGGTCCTCGTCGATCAGGCTGGACAGCTCTTCGAGCGTCACTGGCTCGCCCAGCTTGGTCTGGGTGGTGGCGTACTCGACCAGGGTCTGGGTCTTTTCGCGGGCGGATTCTTCCGGCAGGTCTTCGCTTTCGACGAAATCGCTGAAGGCCTTGAGCAGGGTGCGCGTTTCGCCCGGGCCGTCGACGCCTTCCTGGCAGCCGATGAAGTCGCGGAAGTAATCCGACACCTTCTTGCCGTTCTTGCCCTTGATGAACGAAATATACTGCTTGGAGTTCTGGTTGTTCTTCCACTCCGACAGGTTGATGCGTGCTGCCAGGTGCAGCTGGCCAAGGTCGAGATGACGGGAAGGGGTCACGTCGAGCTCGGCATTCACCGCCACGCCTTCGCTATGGTGCAGCAGGGCGATCGCCAGGTACTCGGTCATGCCTTGCTGATAGTGGGCAAACAGGATGTGGCCGCCGGTGGACAGGTTGGACTCTTCCATCAGCTTCTGCAGATGCTCGACAGCCACGCGGCTGAAGGCGGTGAAGTCTTTTTCTTCATCCAGGTACTGCTTCAGCCAGCCGCTCAGCGGGTAGGCGCCCGATTCGCCGTGGAAAAAGCCCCAGGCCTTGCCTTGCTTGGCGTTGTAGCTGTCATTGAGGTCGGCCAGGAGGTTTTCGATGGCATCGGAGGCAGCCAGTTCGGAGTCGCGAGCATGCAGCACGGCGGGGCTGCCATCGGGCTTTTTGTCGATCAGGTGAACGATGCAATGACGGATTGGCATGGAATTCTCGGCGAGCTGCAAAAGTTGCCAAGTTTAACCTAGACCTGAGGTGATGCAGTGGCCGTATGTTGGCAGATATGTCGGTTGTTCGTTTTTTGTTCAATTTTGTGTGTTTTCAGCTGAAACCCCCGAAAAACCTGCATTTAATCAAAGTGCGAAGCGGATATTTATCCATTCATGTGGTAGTTTTGCGCGGTCTTGCGCCCCTCGTGTGCGCATTGCTGGCAGCATGCTGTCGTCGTGTCGAACCAAACGCCGATTTTCGTATCTACATACGCAATTGGCGCGGCCCTCCATTTCAAGGGGCTGGCCCGATAACGTCGTAGTCCGCTGCATAACCATCGAATTTGATAGGGAAGGAACACCACCATGGCATTGACCAAAGACCAACTGATTGCCGACATCGCCGAATCGATCGCCGCGCCAAAAGCCACCGCCAAGAACGCTCTGGAACAACTGGGCCAGATCGTTGCCGACCAGCTGGAAAACGGCGCTGAAATCACTCTGCCAGGCATCGGCAAGCTGAAAGTCTCCGAGCGTCCTGCCCGTACCGGCCGCAACCCTTCGACTGGCGCTGCCATCGAAATCGCTGCCAAGAAAGTCGTCAAGTTCGTTCCAGCCAAAGTGCTGACCGACGCTATCAACAAGTAATTGTTGTTTTGACGAAACCGCGCCCGGCTTGCCCGGGCGCGGTTTTTTCATGCCTGTGATTTACGCTGGGCGTGCCAGGCCTGGCGTGCGGCGTCGTCATGGAAGCTCCAGGCGACCATGCGGCTCTGTTTCTGCCCCTGGCCCATCTCGATGATGCGTACGGCCTTGGCGCCGGACTTCTTCAACGCGGCCTCGATGCCCGGCAGGTTGCTGGCCTTGGACACCAGGCTGGTGAACCACAGCACCCGTTCGGCGTACTGCACGCTTTCGCCAATCAGCTGGGTGACAAAGCGGATTTCGCCACCCTCGCACCACAGTTCATTGTTCTGGCCACCGAAGTTCAGCACCGGCAGCTTGCGCTTGGGGTCCTGCTTGCCGAGGTTCTTCCATTTGCGCTGGCTGCCGCGGGTGGCTTCGTCGCGTGAGGCATGGAAGGGCGGGTTGCACAGGGTCAGGTCAAAGCGTTCGCCCTCCTGCAGCAGGCCGCTGAGGATGTGCGCTCGGTTGGCCTGCTGGCGCAGGGTAATGGCTTTGCCCAGGCCATTGGCCTGGACGATAGCCTTGGCCGAGGCCAGAGCCACGGGGTCGATGTCTGAACCGAGGAAGCGCCAGCGGTAGTCGCTGTGGCCCAGCAGTGGATAGATGCAGTTGGCCCCCACGCCGACGTCCAGCGCGCGCACTTGGGTGCCCCTTGGGACGTCGCCGGCATTGTCATCGGCCAACAGGTCGGCAGCTACGTGGATGTAGTCGGCACGGCCAGGAATGGGCGGGCACAGGTAATCGGCTGGGATGTCCCAGTGCTGGATGCCGTACTGGGCCTTGAGCAGTGCACGGTTGAACACGCGGACGGCTTCGGGGTTGGCAAAGTCGATGCTGGGCTTGCCGTGGGGGTTGGTGATGGTGAAACGGGCCAGATCAGGATGGGCCTTGATCAGGCTGGGGAAGTCGTAGCGACCCTGGTGGCGGTTACGTGGGTGCAGGGTGGGTTTGTTCGGGGTCATGACAGTGTCCAGCCCTATACGAGCGGTGGCTTGAAGAACCTGGGGCTGCTACGCAGCCCTTTCGCGACACAAGGCCGCTCCCACAGGGTGATGGCGCCTTGAAGGTTGGCGCCGTCCTGTGGAAGCGGCCTTGTGTCGCGAAAGGGCCGTGCAGCGGCCCCAACGGTCTCTCTAGTGATTACAGCGCTGCAATCCGCGCATGCTGCTCGGTGAAGTTGGCCAGGGCCTGTTCGGACTCGGCCAGCTTGGCGCGTTCCTTCTCGATCACTGCAGGCGGGGCCTTGTCGACGAAGGCTGCGTTGGACAGCTTGCCGCCAACACGTTGCACTTCACCTTGCAGACGCTGGATTTCCTTGTTCAGGCGCGCCAGCTCGGCATCCTTGTCGATCAGCCCGGCCATTGGCACCAGCACTTGCAGGTCACCGACCAGGGCGGTAGCGGACAGCGGCGCTTCGTCGGCATCACCCAGTACGGTGAACGACTCGACCTTGGCCAGCTTCTTCAGCAGCGCTTCGTTTTCCTGCAGGCGGCGCTGGTCGTCGGCGTTGGCGTTCTTCAGGAACAGCGGCAGCGGCTTGCCGGGGCCGATGTTCATTTCGGCGCGGATATTGCGCAGGCCGACCATCAACTCTTTCAGCCACTCGATGTCGCCTTCGGCAGCGGCGTCAATACGTGCTTCGTTGGCCACTGGCCATGGCTGCAGCATGATGGTCTTGCCGTCGATGCCGGCCAGCGGCGCGATGCGCTGCCAGATTTCTTCGGTGATGAACGGCATGAACGGATGCGCAAGACGCAGTGCCACTTCCAGCACGCGCACCAAGGTGCGGCGGGTGCCACGGGCGCGCTCTACCGGGGCGTTTTCGTCCCACAGTACCGGTTTGGACAGCTCCAGGTACCAGTCGCAGTACTGGTTCCAGATGAATTCGTACAGCGCCTGACTGGCCAGGTCGAAGCGGAACTGCTCCAGCTGGCGGGTTACTTCGGCTTCGGTACGCTGAAGTTGCGAGATGATCCAGCGGTCGGCCAGCGACAGCTCGTAGGCTTCGCCGTTCTGGCCGCAGTCTTCACCCTTGTCCAGCACGTAGCGGGCAGCGTTCCAGATCTTGTTGCAGAAGTTGCGGTAGCCTTCGACGCGGCCCATGTCGAACTTGATGTCGCGGCCTGTCGAGGCCAGCGAGCAGAAGGTGAAGCGCAGGGCGTCGGTGCCGTAGCTGGCAATACCTTCGGGGAACTCGGCCTTGGTCTGCTTGGCGATCTTCTCGGCAAGCTTGGGCTGCATCATGCCGCTGGTGCGTTTTTCCAGCAGGGCGTCGAGGGTAATACCGTCGACGATGTCCAGCGGGTCCAGCACGTTGCCCTTGGACTTGGACATCTTCTGGCCTTGGCCGTCTCGTACCAGGCCGTGTACGTACACGGTCTTGAACGGTACCTGCGGGGTGCCGTCTTCGTTCTTGATCAGGTGCATGGTCAGCATGATCATGCGCGCAACCCAGAAGAAGATGATGTCGAAGCCAGTCACCAGCACGTCGGTGGAGTGGAACTTCTTGAGGAATTCGGTCTGTTCCGGCCAGCCCAGGGTGGAGAATGTCCACAGGCCCGAGCTGAACCAGGTGTCGAGTACGTCGTCATCCTGACGCAGGACCACGTCGGCGCCCAGCTTGTGCTTGGCGCGCACTTCTTCCTCGTTGCGGCCAACGTAGACCTGGCCGGCCTCGTCGTACCACGCAGGAATGCGGTGGCCCCACCACAGTTGGCGGCTGATGCACCAGTCCTGGATATCGCGCATCCAGGAGAAGTACATGTTCTCGTATTGCTTGGGCACGAACTGGATGCGGCCATCTTCCACGGCGGCGATGGCAGGCTCTGCCAGCGGCTTGGTGGAAACGTACCACTGGTCGGTCAGCCACGGCTCGATGACCGTGCCGGAACGGTCGCCTTTCGGCACTTTCAGGGCGTGGTCGTCGATGCTGACCAGCAGGCCCTGGGCGTCCAGGTCGGCGACGATCTGCTTGCGCGCGACAAAGCGGTCAAGGTTGGCGTACTGGGCCGGCAATTGGGTGTCGACCTGCTCGTTAACGCTGCCGTCGAGGTTGAAGGCCTGGGCGCTGGCCAGCACGAAGGCGTTCTTGTCGAAGATGTTCAGCAGTGGCAGGTTGTGACGCTTGCCGACTTCGTAGTCGTTGAAGTCGTGGGCCGGGGTGATCTTCACGCAACCGGTACCGAACTCGGGGTCGCAGTAGTCATCGGCGATGATCGGGATGCGGCGGCCGACCAATGGCAGTTCGACGAATTTGCCGATCAGTGCCTGGTAGCGTTCGTCGTTCGGGTTGACTGCTACGGCAGCGTCACCCAGCAGGGTTTCCGGACGCGTGGTGGCAACTACCAGGTAGTCCTGGCCTTCGGCGGTCTTGGCGCCGTCGGCCAGCGGGTAGCGCAGGTTCCACAGGTGGCCTTTCTCGTCGTGATTTTCCACTTCGAGGTCGGAGATGGCCGTGTGCAGCTTGGTGTCCCAGTTGACCAGGCGCTTGCCGCGGTAGATAAGGCCGTCTTCATGCAGGCGCACGAACGCTTCCTTTACCGCTTCGGAGAGGCCGTCGTCCATGGTGAAGCGTTCGCGGCTCCAGTCTACCGACGAGCCCAGGCGGCGAATCTGGCGGCTGATGTTGCCACCGGACTGATCCTTCCATTCCCAGACTTTTTCCAGGAACTTTTCGCGGCCCAGGTCATGACGGTTCTGGCCTTTGGCTTCAAGTTGGCGCTCGACCAGCATCTGCGTGGCGATACCCGCGTGATCGGTACCCGGCTGCCACAGGGTGTCGCGGCCTTGCATGCGGCGGAAACGGATCAGGGCGTCCATGATCGCGTTGTTGAACCCGTGGCCCATGTGCAGGCTGCCGGTTACGTTCGGCGGCGGGATCATGATGGTGTAGGACTCGCCTGCACCTTGTGGAGCGAAATAGTTCTCGGACTCCCAGGTGTTGTACCAGGAAGTTTCGATTGCGTGCGGCTGGTAGGTCTTATCCATGCGCGGCGGGACCCTGTGCATTTATTCGGGAAAGCCGGGAAGTATAACCAAGCTGGGGGCCGCAGGCGACAAGCTGCTGACAACTGTCGGAACAGAGTCGCCTGCTTCGCGGGCAAAGCGCAGGCTTCGAACCTGTGGGAGCGGGCTTGCCCGCGAAGCAGTCGACACCGCTGCCCGGTTCTACTCGGAACGCTTGATCAGCCGCTCGATCCGCGCATCCAGCCGGCGCTTGATTTCGTTCTCGATATGCGGGGTAAAGTCGTTGATCACGTCCTGCATGATCATCTGCGCTGCGGCGCGCAGTTCGCTTTCCAGGTGCAGCAGGGTGTCCTGGCGGCGGGTCTGCGGGTCGTCCTCGGGTTCGGCAGCTACCGGTTCGGCGGGCGCCGCGGGGGCGCTGGCGGCTTCGTCCAGCAGCAACGGAATCTGCTCTACCGTCTCGGTGAGCAGCGGCGGTTGCAGGTCGGCGTCGCCAAGCAGCTGACGGATCGACTCGAGGTCATCGAGCAGATGGGCGGAATCGGGCAAAGGGGAGGGCTTGTCCATCGTCGTCAAAGTCGCTGTAAGCGGTGGTCTTGCAGAGCATAGCCCTGTTCACGGTAGAAACGGAATCGTTCACGGGCTGATTGGCGGATAGCCGGCTCTTCAACAACGATTTCGGCCACCCGCTCGAACTGCCCGACAAAGCCCGGCACGCTGGCGCCGAGGTTGATCAGCAGGCCGTGGTGCTCGCCGGCGTTGTCAGCCAGGCCCAGAACCACGCCAGCATCGGCATGCACCTCGGCCATGTCGTGGGGCACGAAGGCCTCGCCCTTGAATCGCCACAAGCGTTGGTCCAGTTCACTGCGCTGTTCTGCATCCTGGCAGTGCAGATAGACCCGGTGGCCAAGGCGCCAGGCCTTCTCGCACAGCTTGCAGGCGAAATCGAGCCGCGCCGACAGCGAGTCGGTGGGCAGAATGTAGAAGTCGACTTTGCTCATGGTGGGAATCGCCGGCCGGTGGCGCGCAAGGCACCACCGGCTTCACGGCTTCAGGCGCCAGCGCGGTCCAGCAGGTACTGGGTCAGCAGAGGTACCGGGCGGCCAGTGGCGCCTTTGTCCTTGCCGCCACTGACCCAGGCGGTACCGGCAATGTCCATGTGCGCCCAGTTGTAGGCTTTGGCGAAGCGCGACAGGAAGCAACCCGCGGTGATCGTACCGGCCTTCGGCCCACCGATGTTGCCCATGTCGGCGAACGGGCTGTCCAGCTGCTCCTGGTATTCATCGAACAGCGGCAGCTGCCAGGCACGGTCGTCGGCGCGCTTGCCGGCATCGAGCAACTGCCCGACCAGGTCGTCGTTATTGCCCATCAGGCCGGAGGTGTGGCTGCCCAGGGCGACGATGCAGGCGCCGGTCAGGGTGGCGATGTCGATGACCGCCTGCGGCTTGAAGCGCTCGGCGTAGGTCAGGGTGTCGCACAGCACCAGGCGGCCTTCAGCGTCGGTGTTGAGGATTTCCACGGTCTGACCGCTCATGGTGGTGACGATGTCACCTGGGCGGGTGGCGCCGCCGCTTGGCATGTTCTCGGCGCAGGCCAGCAGGCACACCAGGTTGATCGGCAGTTGCAGCTCGAGCACTGCACGCAGGGTGCCGAACACGCTGGCGGCGCCGCACATGTCGTACTTCATTTCATCCATGCCGGCGCCTGGCTTGAGGCTGATGCCACCGGTGTCGAAGGTAATGCCTTTACCCACCAGCACGAATGGCTTGTCGGCCTTTTTGCCGCCCTGGTAATTGAGCACGATCAGGCGTGGCGGCTGGTCGCTGCCCTGGCCCACGGCGTAGAACGCGCCCATGCCCAGGTCCTTGATCTTTTTCTCGTCCAGCACTTCAACCTTGAGGGCCTTGTGCGCCTTGCCCAGTTCCTTGGCCTGTTCGGCCAGGAAGCTTGGGTGGCAAAGGTTGGGTGGTAGGTTGCCGAGGTCACGGGTGAAGGCCATGCCGCTGGCGATGGCGCTGGCATGCTTGACCGCACGCTCGACTTCGGCCTGTCCGGCCTTGTCGGCCAGCAGGGTGACCTTTTTCAGCGCACGCGGCTCGGCTTTCTGGCTTTTGAAACGGTCGAACACATATTCGCCGTCCAGCAGGGTTTCGGCCAGCAGGCGGTATTTGCCGTAATGGGCGTCGCGGTTGCTGACTGCGATATCGTCCAGGGCCAGTACTGCGTCAGTGCCGTTCAGGCCCTTGAGCACGCCAGCGACACTGGCCACCAGTTTGCGCCAGGCGCGGTCGCCCAAGGCTTCTTCCTTGCCGCTGCCCACCAGCAGCACGCGCTCGGCCTTCAGGCCCGGGAGGTTCTGTAGCAGCAGGGTCTGGCCCGGCTTGCCGGCCAGGTCGCCGCGCTTGAGCACGGCGCTGATGGCGCCTTCGCTGGCCTGGTCGACAGCCTTGGCAACAGCGCCGAGCTTGCGGTTTTCACCTACCGGAAGGACCAGTGTTGCGGTTTTTACGGATGCAGCAGCTACGCTTTTTACAACCAGTTCCATGTCAGGATCCCCGAATGATCGATACGAATGGCGCTGTGTGTTCCAGCGCTCTGGACGGGCCTGGCCGCGTCGTCGCGCACCAGCGGAAAAGCTGCCAGTTTGAGCCTGTGGCAAGCGTGCTGACAACCCCGTTGTACACCTTCGTACGCGGCCAAGTGACAGGGGCGGTCAATCACAGGATAATGCGCGCACTTTACATGGAGGTTCGCCTTTGGCGAACCGGCATTGGTCTTGGATGTACTAAGTCATTGTTTGGCGCCATTGCATGGCAGTCCGCCCTGACAACCCAGGAGTGTCTGGTTTGATCGTCTTTCGTTATCTGTCCCGCGAGGTCCTGGTCACCTTGAGCGCCGTCAGCGCTGTGCTGTTGGTGATCATCATGAGCGGGCGCTTCATCAAGTACCTGGCCCAGGCTGCCCAGGGCGTGCTCGACCCTGGCGTGTTGTTCCTGATCATGGGCTTCCGCTTGCCAGGCTTCCTGCAACTGATCCTGCCTCTGGGGCTGTTCCTCGGCATCCTCCTGGCTTACGGGCGCCTGTACCTGGAAAGTGAGATGACCGTGCTGTCGGCCACTGGCATGAGCCAGCAGCGCCTGCTGGGCATGACCATGGCGCCGGCTGCCCTGGTTGCCCTGCTGGTGGCCTGGCTGAGCCTGAGCCTGGCTCCGCTGGGCGTTGCCCAGGTGCAGCAGATCATCAGCCAGCAGGATGCCCTGACCGAGTTCGACACCTTGGTCCCGGGCCGCTTCCAGACCTTGCGTGATGGCTCGCGGGTAACCTATACCGAGCAATTGTCGGATGACCGCATCAACCTGGGCGGGGTGTTCATCTCCGAGAAGCGCTTCAACCAGGACAAGACCAAGGATCGCGCCCCGTCGGTACTGGTCGCCGAGAAGGGCCACCAGGAAATCCAGGCCGACGGCAACCGCTACCTGGTGCTGGAAAACGGTTACCGCTACGACGGCAACCCGGGCCAGGCCGACTACCGCGCCATCAAGTACGACACCTACGGTGTGCTGCTGCCCAAGCCGGAAGTCGCCGAGGAAGTGACCGAGCGCGAAGCGCTTCCCACCTCCGAACTGATCGGCAAGGAAGGCCTGCGTGAGCGCGCCGAGCTGCAATGGCGGCTGTCGCTGCCAATCCTGGTGTTCGTCGTCACCTTGCTGGCGGTGCCACTGTCGCGGGTCAACCCGCGTCAGGGCCGCTTCCTCAAGCTGCTGCCGGCAATTCTTCTGTACATGGCCTACCTGACAATGCTGATTTCCGTACGCGGCGCCCTCGAGAAGGGCAAACTGCCGATCGCCCTGGGCATGTGGTGGGTCCACGGCCTGTTCCTGCTGATCGGCCTTGGCCTGATGTACTGGGAACCGCTGCGCCTCAAACGTGCCGCCCGCCGTGCGGAGGTGGCTCATGGCTAAGCTCGATCGCTACATTGGCCAGAGCGTGCTGCTGGCCATCCTGGCCGTGCTGGGGATCATCCTCGGCCTGGCTTCGCTTTTCGCCTTCATCGATGAGATGGGCGACCTGAGTGACACCTACACGGTGATGGAAGCAGGCAACTTTGTCCTGCTTACCGCACCTCGGCGGCTGTATGAAATGCTGCCAATGGCCGCCCTGATCGGTTGCCTGATCGGCCTGGGCAGTCTGGCCAGCAGCAGCGAGCTGACCATCATGCGTGCGGCCGGCGTGTCCATCGGCCGTATCGTCTGGGCGGTGATGAAACCCATGCTGGTGCTGATGCTGGTGGGGCTGCTGATTGGCGAATATGTGGCACCGGTGACCGAGAACAAGGCCCAGGCCGACCGTTCCCTGGCCCAGGGTGGTGGTGAAGCACAAAGCTCAAAACGTGGCATGTGGCACCGCCAGGGCGAGGAGTACGTGCACATCAACGCCGTACAGCCCGATGGCCTGCTGCTGGGCGTGACCCGCTACCGCTTCGACAGCGAGCGCAAGATTGTCACCTCTAGCTTTGCCCGCCGTGCGCAGTACCAGAACGATCACTGGCTGCTCGCTGATGTGCGTACCACCTATTTCCGTGGCGACCACACCGAGGTGGTCAACGCGCCGGAGGAGCGCTGGGATGTTTCGCTCACCCCAGAGCTGCTCAATACCGTGATCCTTGCGCCGGAGTCGCTTTCCATTACCGGCTTGTGGGACTACATCCATTACCTGTCTGACCAGGGCCTGAACAACTCCCGATACTGGCTGGCATTCTGGACCAAGGTGCTGCAGCCGATGGTAACGGCGGCCCTGGTGCTGATGGCGATTTCGTTCATCTTTGGCCCGCTGCGTTCGGTTACCCTTGGTCAGCGCGTGTTCACGGGTGTGCTGGTGGGCTTCGTGTTTCGCATTGGTCAGGACCTGCTCGGGCCTTCGAGCCAGGTATTCGGCTTCCCGCCGCTGCTGGCGGTGGTGATACCGGCGGGTATCTGTGCCTTGGCCGGTGTGTGGTTGTTGCGCCGGGCAGGGTAATAGCCTGAGCTGCACAAGAAAGCCGACCTCAGGGTCGGCTTTTTCATGGGTGTTAATCTGGCCCGGCCTCTTGGCGGGTAAACCCGCGCCTACAGGTATCGCGCAGGCATGAGGAAACGGCCCGAACCGGCAACGCCAATCCTCTGGCTCATTTCTTCTGTTTAGGCACCCGCACCAGCTGGCTTTCCGAATAGATGTCATGCCAACCACGCTTGCGCTTGTCGATCAGCACCCAGAAAAAACCCAGCCCCAGGCACAGCCACGAGGCAATCGACACGACGAACCGTAATAGCGCCTGCCACAGGCTGATGGCCGAGCCATCGGCATTCTGCACCCGAACGCCCCATACCTGCATACCCAGCGTCTGCCCACCGTGGGTCCAGAACTTGGCAAAGAAGCCGAACAGGGCAAACAGCAGTACCGTAGACAGCAGTGGGTCGCCATCCAGTGCGCCGGCCTCGGTCAGCTCGCGCATGCGTGCTTCGCCGATGATCGACATCTGAATCATCTTGTAGGCGCCGGCGGTCACGATCAGCAGTGCGGTGCACAGTAAAAAGTCATAGAACATCGCTGCCAGGCGCCGGCCCAGGCCGACCGGCGGAAAATCTCCCTGGGGAGTGAGTAGAGGCTTGGACATGCAGGACGCTCCAAAAGACGAGCCCACTATTCTACGGGCAAAAAAAAGCCCCTGCACTTGGCAGGGGCTTTTCAAAGTCTGGCGCTGGATCAGACAGGTTGAACCTTGTCA
The DNA here is from genome assembly GCF_043106005.1 of Pseudomonas sp. GLN_2. Classification (NCBI taxonomy): domain Bacteria; kingdom Pseudomonadati; phylum Pseudomonadota; class Gammaproteobacteria; order Pseudomonadales; family Pseudomonadaceae; genus Pseudomonas; species Pseudomonas sp. GLN_2. Next base: position 106,411 of record NZ_JBICMC010000020.1, read on the forward strand.
GCCTGCATGCCTTTCTGGCCCTGGACTGCTTCGAAGGTGACTTGCTGGCCTTCTTTCAGGCTCTTGAAGCCGTTGCCTTCGATAGCGCGGAAGTGAACGAAGAGATCCGGACCGCTTTCTGGGGTGATGAAGCCGTAACCTTTTTCGTCATTGAACCACTTGACGGTACCCTTCTGACGCTCAGCCATTGTCTTATTTCCTATGAAACTTAAATTTTGATGACAGTTCTTTCGCACTTTTCTGTAAGCGAAAGATTACTGGGCTGGGTTGCAGGAAAGTAAGAGACGTCGAACGGGTTGTAGCAAATCTCGGCTACTGGCCCAGGTCACGAACTGTTGCGACCCATGCAAACACAGTGCTGTGACTCTACGCCAACTGTCGAGCGAAAAACAAGCCCTTGGTCGTATGGAAAATTGACCGTTTGCCGACAACCGGCCGTTTGCGCGGAAACGGCATGGTGCCTGGCCTGGCGGTATGTTCAAAAGTTATTGGGGAGGTTCGAAAACGAATATCTCAAACCTGCCCTCAACCCTCACAAAGCAGTTTCAGCCACGGTAGTAACGTTGTGCTACGAAAGGCATTTTACTGACTTTCAAGGCAACCTTCTTGCCGCGCACGACAGCAAAAAGTGGCGTGTCGAGGGCGCTATGTTCACTATCGATATAACCCATTGCAACCGGTGCGCCGAGTGTCGGGCCAAATCCGCCGCTGCACACTTTGCCTACCGGTTTGTCGTTGGCATCTACTATATCCGCACCCTCACGTACTGGCGTGCGTTCTTGCGGCAACAGGCCGACACGTTTGCGCGCCACGCCATCGCGCTGTTGGGTGAAGATCGCCTCGGCGCCCGCGAAACCCGCAGCGCGTGCACCATCGGCACGGCGCACTTTGGAAATCGCCCACAGCAGGCTGGCTTCGATCGGCGTGGTCTCGCTGTTCATGTCGTGGCCATACAGGCACAGACCGGCTTCCAGGCGCAGCGAGTCACGAGCGCCCAAGCCTATCGGCTGGACTTCCGGCTCGGCCAGCAGGCGACGAGCGAGGGCCTCGGCTGCGTGGCCCGGTACCGAAATTTCGTAGCCGTCTTCGCCGGTGTAGCCCGAGCGGCTGACGAAGCAGTCTTCACCCAGCAGTTTTACCGGGCGGAACTGCATGAAGGTCATGCCTGCCACTTCCGGGGCCAGGTGCTCCAGCACCTTGACTGCTGCCGGCCCCTGCAGGGCAAGCAGGGCACGTTCCTCGAACAGCGGCTGTACCTGGCAACGGTCGCCAATGTGCTTTTGCAGGTGGGCCAGGTCCTGGTCCTTGCAGGCAGCGTTGACCACCAGGAACAGGGTGTCGTCGCCCAGGTTGGCCACCATCAGGTCATCGAGTATGCCGCCTTGCTCATTGGTGAACATGGCATAGCGCTGCATGCCCACCGGCAGGTCGATGATGTCCACCGGCACCAGGCTTTCCAGCGCCTTGGCGGCGTCAGCGCCTCGCAGAATGATCTGGCCCATGTGCGAGACGTCGAACAGGCCGGCCTGCTCGCGGGTGTGCAGGTGTTCCTTGAGCACGCCCAGCGGGTACTGCACCGGCATGTCGTAGCCGGCGAACGGCACCATGCGTGCACCCAGTTCCAGGTGCAAGGCATGCAGTGGGGTCTTGAGCAGTGTTTCGGACATCGATGACTCCTTGCTGTCATTGTTGGGTCAACATTCGATGATGTTGACGGCCAGGCCGCCACGGGCGGTCTCTTTGTATTTGCTTTTCATATCGGCGCCGGTCTGGCGCATGGTGCGGATGACCTTGTCCAGCGACACGTAGTGCTGCCCGTCGCCGCGCAGGGCCATGCGTACCGCGTTGATGGCCTTCACCGAGCCCATGGCATTGCGCTCGATACAGGGCACCTGTACGAGGCCGCCGATCGGGTCGCAGGTCAGGCCGAGGTTGTGTTCCATGCCTATTTCGGCTGCGTTCTCCACCTGCTGCACGCTACCGCCCATCACTTCGCACAGCGCCCCGGCGGCCATCGAGCAGGCAACGCCGACCTCGCCCTGGCAGCCCACTTCGGCCCCGGAGATGGAGGCGTTTTCCTTGTACAGGATGCCGATGGCTGCGGCGGTGAGCAGAAAGCGCACCACCCCGTCCTCGCTGGCACCGGGGACGAAGCGCATGTAGTAGTGAAGGACTGCCGGGACGATGCCCGCTGCGCCATTGGTAGGGGCGGTGACCACACGACCGCCATTGGCGTTTTCCTCGTTCACCGCCAAGGCGTAGAGGTTGACCCAGTCGAGCACTGACAGGGCATCACGCAGGCTGGCTTCCGGGTGGCCGCTCAGTTGGCGGTACAGGGCTGGCGCGCGGCGTTTGACCTTGAGCCCTCCCGGTAATATGCCCTCATGCTGGCAACCTGCCGCGACGCAATCTTGCATCACCTGCCAGATGCGCAGCAGCCCGGCTCGGGTTTCTGCTTCAGGGCGCCAGGCGGACTCGTTGGCCAGCATGACCTGGCTCACCGACAGGTCATGCGCGGTGCAGTGGCCGAGGAGCGCCTTGGCGGTCTTGAACGGATAGGCCAGCACCGTGGTGTCTTCGACGATGCGGTCATGGCCGGCAGCGTCCTCGTCGACCACGAAACCACCGCCTACCGAGTAATACTCGCGGCTTCGGATTTGCAGGCCTGCGTCGTCGAAGGCGCGGAATATCATGCCGTTGGGGTGGTAGTCCAACGGCTTGCGGATCATCGCCAGGTGCTGCTTTTCGATGAACGCAATGCTGTGTTCGCCCAGCAGGTTGATGTGTCCGCTGTCGCGGATGACCTGCAGGCGGGCGGGAATGCTGTCGGTGTCGATAATGTCCGGGTGTTCGCCTTCAAGGCCCAGCAGCACGGCTTTGTCACTGCCGTGGCCTTTGCCTGTGGCGCCCAGTGAGCCATACAGCTCGGCTTTGACGGTGGCGGTGCGGGCCAGCAGGCCGTCACGGCGCAGCCCTTCGGCAAACCGCGCAGCGGCACGCATCGGGCCGACCGTGTGGGAGCTGGAGGGGCCGATGCCGATCTTGAACAGGTCGAAGACGCTCAGTGACATGTTGACCTCCTGCCAGTTTGTTGGGCGGACGTTGAGCCCTGTAGGCGCGGGTTTACCCGCGAATGCGGCGGTATAGCCACCCTCGCATTCGCGGGTGAACCCGCGCCTACACAGCGCCCGCCACCCAAGCCAGGTGGCGGGGAGGGGCTATCAGGCGTCCTGATAGCTCTCGATCGACGGGCAGGCGCACACCAGGTTGCGGTCGCCGAACACGTTGTCGACCCGGCCGACCGGCGGCCAGTACTTGCCTTCCACCAGGCTCGCCAGGGGGTATACCGCCTGCTCGCGGCTGTAGCCATGGGTCCATTCGCCAACCAGCTCAGCCGCAGTGTGCGGTGCGTTTTTCAGCGGGTTGTCGTCCTTGTCCAGGCTACCGTCCTCCACCGCGCGGATTTCTTCGCGGATCTGAATCATCGCGTTGCAGAAGCGGTCCAGTTCTTCTTTGGACTCGCTTTCGGTCGGTTCGATCATCAGCGTGCCAGCCACTGGGAAGGACATGGTCGGGGCGTGGAAGCCAAAGTCGATCAACCGCTTGGCCACGTCGTCGACACTGATGCCGCTGGTGTCCTTCAGTGGGCGCAGGTCGAGAATGCACTCGTGAGCCACCAGGCCGTTACCGCCGGTATACAGAACAGGATAGTGCTCTTCCAGGCGGCGGGCGATGTAGTTGGCGTTGAGGATTGCCATCTGCGAGGCACGTTTGAGGCCGGCACCGCCCATCATGCGGATATACATCCATGTGATGGGCAGGATGCTGGCGCTACCGAACGGCGCAGCGCATACCGCGCCTTGGGTGTTTTCCAGCTGTGCATGGCCTGGCAGGAACGGCGCCAGGTGCGACTTGACGCCAATCGGGCCTACGCCCGGGCCACCACCCCCGTGCGGGATGCAGAAGGTCTTGTGCAGGTTCAGGTGGGAAACGTCGCCGCCGAACTTGCCGGGTGCGCACAGTCCGACCATGGCGTTCATGTTGGCGCCGTCGATGTACACCTGGCCACCGTTGTCGTGGATGATCGCGCAGATTTCGCCGATCGCTTCCTCGAACACGCCGTGGGTCGACGGGTAGGTGATCATGATTGCGGCCAGGCGCTCGCGGTGCTCGATGGCTTTGGCGCGCAGGTCCTCGACATCGACGTTGCCACGGGCGTCACAGGCGGTAACCACGACACGCATGCCAGCCATGTGTGCGGTAGCCGGGTTGGTGCCATGGGCCGACGACGGGATCAGGCAGATATCGCGGTGGCCTTCACCCCGGCTGCGGTGGTAGGCGCGGATCGCCAACAGCCCGGCGTATTCGCCCTGCGAGCCGGCGTTGGGCTGCAGCGACACGGCATCATAGCCAGTGGCTGCGCACAGCATGGCCTCCAGTTCGGTGGTCATCTGCAGGTAACCCTGGCTCTGCTCGGCCGGGGCGAATGGGTGCAGGTTGCCGAACTCGGCCCAGGTGACCGGGATCATCTCGCTGGCGGCGTTCAGCTTCATGGTGCACGAGCCCAGCGGAATCATGCTGCGGTCCAGCGCCAGGTCCTTGTCGGCCAGACGGCGCAGGTAGCGCATCAGCTCGGTTTCGCTGTGGTAGCGGTTGAACACCGGGTGTTCGAGGATGGCCGACTGTCGCAGCAGGGCGGCAGGCAGCAGGGAACCGGTGCTGGCGGCCAGTGCGGTGAAATCAGGCTGTGCCTGCTCGCCACCCAGCAGCTGCCACAGCGATTCGACGTCAGCCTGAGTGCTGGTTTCGTCCAGGGACAGGCCCACATGGGCGGCATCGATCTGGCGCAGGTTGATGCCCTGGGCGCGTGCCTTGTCATGCAGGCTGGCAGTGGCAGTGGCAGTGCCGGTGGCCAGGGTCAGGGTATCGAAGGCGCTGGCGCCCACCACTTGTACGCCCAGGGCCTTCAGGCCGGCGGCGAGGATCGCGGTCAGGGCATGGGTGCGCTCGGCAATGCGCTTGAGGCCGGCAGGGCCGTGGTACACGGCGAACATGCTGGCGATGTTGGCCAGCAGCACCTGGGCGGTGCAGATGTTGCTGGTGGCCTTTTCGCGGCGGATGTGTTGCTCGCGGGTCTGCATGGCCAGACGCAGGGCGGTTTTGCCGAAGCGGTCGATCGACACGCCGATCAGGCGGCCAGGCATGTCGCGCTTGAACGCGTCGCGGGTGGCGAAGTAAGCCGCGTGCGGGCCACCGAAGCCCAGTGGCACGCCGAAGCGCTGGGCGCTGCCAATGGCCACGTCGGCGTCGAACTCGCCCGGTGGGGTCAGCAGGGTCAGGGCCAGCAGGTCTGCCGCTACGGCGACCAGGGCGTTGGCCGCGTGGAAGCGCTGCACGACCTCACGGTAGTCGAACACTTCACCGTTGCTGGCCGGGTATTGCAGCAGGGCGCCGAAGAAGGCGCTGACATCGTCCAGCTCGCGCTCGTCGCCAACCACAACCTCGATACCCAGCGGCTCAGCACGGGTGCGCAGCACGTCGAGGGTTTGCGGGTGACAATGCACGGAGGCGAAGAAGGCATGGCTGGATTTGTTCTTCGACAGGCGCTTGCAGAAGGTCATGGCCTCGGCCGCAGCCGTGGCTTCGTCGAGCAAGGAGGCGTTGGCGATCGGCAGGCCGGTGAGGTCGCTGATCAGGGTCTGGAAGTTCAGCAGCGCTTCCAGGCGGCCTTGGGAAATTTCTGGCTGATACGGGGTGTAGGCGGTGTACCAGGCCGGGTTTTCGAGCAGGTTGCGCAGGATCGGTGCCGGCGTGTGGGTGTTGTAGTAGCCCTGGCCGATGTAGCTTTTGAACAGCTGGTTCTTGCCGGCGATGGCCTTGAGGGCGGCGAGTGCGTCGGCCTCGCTCTGGCCGTCGTGCGAGCCAAGCACGCTGGTGCCCTTGATGCTGTCGGGGATGACCGCAGCGGTCATGGCGTCCAGCGAGTCGTAGCCCAGTGCAGTGAGCATGGCCTCTTCGTCAGCGGCGCGCGGGCCTATGTGACGGGCGATGAATTCGTTGGCGGTGCCGAGGTTGATGGTCATGGCGGGATTCCTCAGGCGTCGTCGTTGGCTTTGAGCAGGCGATCGTAAGCGTCCTGGTCGAGCAGAGCGGTTACCGCTTCTGCATCGGCAGGGATGAAGCGGAAGAACCAGCCTTCGCCCATCGGGTCTTCGTTGACCAGTTCCGGGCTGTCTTCGAGCTGGCCGTTGACCTCGACCACTTCACCCGTCAGTGGCATGTACACGCCGCTGGCGGCCTTGACCGATTCGACGGTGGACGCTTCGCTGCCTTTCTCATACTGCTGCAACTCTGGCAGTTGCACGAAAACCACGTCGCCAAGGGCATTCTGGGCGTAGGCGGTGATGCCCACGGTGACGCTGCCATCGGCTTCGACGCGCAGCCATTCGTGATCTTCAGTGAAACGCAACTCGCTCATGGGGAATCCTCGGGAAGCAGGGCGTTGGGGGCGCGGTGGCGCCGCGCTCTTAGGGTAAGGTTCCCTTAGCAATAATGCGGCCAACCTATAAAAATGCTTATTTATCAATAAATTACGTAAATTGACGGAGAAGCCGTATTTTTCGTATGGAATGATATCGTTACAGGTGCCTCTGAGCGGAAAAGGGTTTGAGCATCAAACCCTTGTGCACCGACGGCGAGGAGGGAGTGTATCGTTTTCGATACGACGTAGCGAAAACGATACACATGTTGCCTGGACAAGCGAGGTGCCAATGGCCTTCGGTCATCTCACTTTCAGCAGATGATCCAGCGAAAACGCGCCGGCGCCTCGAGCAACCAGGAGCAGCAGGAGCCCTGCCCAAGTCAGGTGGGTGGGCCACGCATCGGGGTAGACGAATACTTCGATCACCAACGTCATGCCCAGCAGTGCCAGCGCCGATAGCCGGGTCATCAGCCCGAGCACCAGCAATAGCGGGAACAAGTGCTCAGCGTAGGCGGCCAGGTGCGCTGCAAGCCAGGGCGAGAGTAGCGGCAGCGCGTACTCGGTGCGGAACAGCTCATAGGTGCCGGGTGTAAGGGTGAGGAAACCCTCCACTTTGGTGCGTCCGGAAAGAAAGAATATCGAGGCGATCCCGAACCGGGCGACCAGGCACAACAGGTCATCGCTCAAACGCCGCTCGAGGCTCTGTGCAACGTGGTTCCAGGCGCGCCGCAGGCTGTTGGCCGGGGGCGTGAAATCGGCACTAGCCATGGTGGTGTTCTCCTGTGAAGGCGAGTGAGCGAAAAGCCTGGGCCGTCATCAGGCGCCCGAGCATCTCGGTGAAATCCAGGTCGGTTTCAGCGTGTCGCGCCAGGTCCGAGGCCTGCATCAGCGACTGTCCGGCCGCACAGGCCCTGAGAAACGCATGGCCACCTTTTCCCAGTGGCTGGTGGCATACGCCATCAGCGGTGCCGACAAACAGCACCCCTTCGCCCACCCATGGCTGGTCATCGGGCCAGGCAACCTGCTCGCGGGCGCAGCGCCACAGGGTGTACACAGGGTGCGCCTCGCACCAGTACCAGCGAGCACTGGCACGGGGGGGCAAGCAACCGTGATCAAGATCGCTGGGAGTCATGCCTGCCAGGTCGACAAGGTTCAGGCACGTTTCGTACGGCGCGCTGAAGGCTTCTGTCCAACGCAGGTCCAGGCGGGCGACATCCGCCAGATACGGCACAGCGTGCTGTGACTGAATGTCTTCGAGGAAATCCGGGAAGGTTGCGCCATAGCAGATCAGCCGGGGATCACTGGGGGGGAATTGCCGCGCATAAATTGCCGCGGTCTCATCCATCCAGGCGCGCCCGACGAGTGTGCACACGCTCGGAAAGTTAGCGCGCAGCGCATCCACGCAGCCGGCCAACACCGTGTTGCGATAAACCGCGAACGCCGCTTGTTCGGTCACTCCTGAAAGCTCGGGAGCAGGACGGGAATAGAGCGCCTCGATGAACGCTTGCTGGAACTGACCAAGGGAAAGGTTCATGGCAATACACCTGGGCAAGACATGATCGACTGTGCGATGGACCGTTCAGCAAGCAGCTCGGTGAACGGGGGAAGCCTGTCGTCACGTTCAATGAGTGTCGGGCGCGGGCCGACACGGGAAACCAGTTGGCGGTACAGCGCCCACACAGGCTCGGCCACCTGCGCATCATGAGAGTCGATCAACAGGCTGCCTTGGTCATCGTCGCTGTGCCCGGCCAGATGAATTTCTGTGATGGCTTGCGCTGGAAAGCGGTCCAGGTAGGCAGTTGCCGAGAACCCCAGATTGTGAGCACTTACATAGACGTTGTTGATGTCCAGCAGCAGGCCACAACCGGTGCGACGTGTCAGTTCGTCAAGAAAGTCGATCTCGTCCCAGTCATGGCCCTGCAGCTGCAAGTAATGACTGGGGTTTTCGATGGATATACGCCGGCCCAGTACCTCCTGGCATCGCTGGATGTTTTCAGCGATGCGCTGCAGGGCTTCGTTGCTGCGCGGAAATGGCAGCAGGTCTGGATGGTAGTGCCCCTGCCAGGTGGACCAGGCCAGGTGCTCTGATACAAGTACTGGTTCGATCTGATCGCACAGTGCGCGCAGACGCTGCAAATGGTCCTGATCGGGGGCCGCGTCAGCCGCAAGCGAAAGGGCTACACCATGCAATGAGACCGGATGAAGTGTTGCGATTCGGTTCAGCCAGGCAAGGCGAGGGCCACCGACCATGTAGTTCTCCGGGTGAACCTCAAACCAGAGCCCTTCGAGATTGCACGCCAGCGCCTGGTCGTAGTACTCGGCCTTCAGGCTGATTCCGGCGCCCATTCGTGCGTCTGCGTTCATGGTCGGTTTCCCCTGATCAAGACTTGATAGGTGTCAGCGAGCCCATGCCGGCGGGTGTCTTGATCGATGTGCAGGTGCCGGCGGGGACGTTTTTCCAGTGCATGCCGTCGTAGTCCTTCTTCGCACTGCCGGCGCAACTGGTGCCGGCGCCGGCCTTGCAATCGTTCTTTCCTGCCATGGCGACGCCGTAGCATTTCTCCATGGCAGCGCCACTGCCTGCGGGTTGCGTGCTGTCGGCCGCCATGGCAACGCCTGCAAGCGAGGCGAGCGCGAGTGCAGCAGTGGTGAGGGCGAGGGTTTTCATGGGTCAATCTCCTGGGCGTGTGGCCGTGGTCTTTACCGGCGGCTCATGGAGTAATTCGTGCCTTGCGTAAAACGGGTTACAGCCTTGGAAGAAATTTTTTCAGGGCGTGTCTTCACGACCTGATGTTGAAGCCAAGGGCGTGGCATATTTGCAGCACCTGCGTGCCACACGCCGGGAGCGGATGAATCAAGTCAATTGTATTCAGGGTGTAACCCAGGCGACCCATGCAGCGAACTAACTCACAGGATGAGCTCGAGGCTCGCGAGGCCCGGTTGAAAACACTGTTGCTTCGTGGGCTGACAGGCGACCAGCTGGCCTATCAGGATTTTCTTGGCACGCTTGCGCTGCATGTACGTGCGTTTCTGCGCAGCCGTCTGAGCAGGCGCCCGGCCGAGATAGAGGACATGGTGCAGGATGTGCTGCTGGCGGTGCATAACGCGCGCCACACTTACCAGCCGCAGCAGCCGTTGACCGCCTGGGTGCAGGCGATCGCCCGTTACAAGCTGGCGGATCATCTGCGAAGTGTTTCACGTCGCGACGCCCGGCATGATGTGCTGGACGATGATGCGCAACTGTTTGCCGTCTCGGAGGTTGAATCAGCCGAGGCCAGCCGAGACCTGACCAAGCTGCTCAAGCAACTGCCAGAGCGGCAACGACTGCCGATTGTTCATGTCAAGCTGGAGGGGTTGTCTGTCGAAGAGACGGCACAACTTACCGGGCTTTCCAGTTCAGCAGTAAAGGTGGGGATACATCGAGGTCTGAAAGCGCTATCCAGGCTGATTGGAGGAGCCAACAACCATGAAGACTGACGATTTGATCGCCTTGCTGGCCGCAGGCGAAGGGCCAGTACCGCGCCACGCCGTTTGCAGGCGGATGGCAGTGGCTGTGCTGGGCGGGCTGACCGCCGCACTGCTGCTGACAATTACCCTTTACGGTGTACGCAGTGATATCACAGAGGTCGCACAAACCCCGTTGTTCTGGGGCAAAGTCGCCTTTCCAACCAGCTTGGCGTTGATCGGGCTGTGGTTGACGAGCCGCTTGGCCAGGCCAGGAGGGAAGGGCGCTGCAGGCTGGAAGATGCTTGGCTTGCCACTGCTGCTGGTCTGGTGCGGGGCGGCGGTCAGCATCGCCGGGGCGCCTGTGGAGGCGCGCGCCGACCTGTTGTTCGGGCGCACATGGCGTACTTGCGCACTGAATATCACGTTGCTGTCGGTGCCGGCCTTTGTCACCGTGTTCTGGGCGCTGAAAGGTCTGGCGCCCACCCGGTTACGGCAAGCGGGCGCTGCCGGTGGCCTGCTGGCGGGCTCGACCGCAACGGTTGCCTACTGCCTGCATTGTCCGGAAATGGGCGTACCGTTCTGGGGTGTGTGGTATGTCCTGGGCATGCTCCTGCCGACGCTATTCGGTGCCTGGTGGGGCCCCCGCATGCTGCGTTGGTAGGCTGTACCGGCAGGCCCACGCCACTCAGAACGATGTCATTCAAGGGGAGCTTGAGATCGCTTAACCCGCAACAAACCAGGGCAATGCCAGGTACAGCTTGATCACGATGACATTGATGATGTCGATGAAGAACGCCCCCACCATCGGCACCACGAGGAAGGCAAGGTGCGAGGCACCATAGCGTTGTGTCACCGCTTGCATGTTGGCGATGGCTGTCGGTGTTGCACCCAGGCCGAAGCCACAGTGGCCGGCAGCCAGAACTGCTGCATCGTAGTTGCGCCCCATTACCTTGAACGTCACGAAGATTGCGAACAGCGCCATGACCAGTGTCTGTGCGGCCAACAAGGTAAAGAAGGGTAACGCCAGGGCGGCCAGGTCCCACAACTTGAGCGACATCAAGGCAATGGCCAGGAACAGGGACAAACTCACATTGCCCAGTACCGACACTTCCCGTTCGAATACTTTGTAAACGCCTAAAGCCCGAAGCCCATTGCGCAACACTACACCGACGAAGAGTACGCAAACGAATGTCGGCAGTTCGAATGCTGTGCCTTTCAACAAGCCATTAAGTAATGTGCCCGTCAGTAAGCTGACCGCAATAAGTGCCAAGGTTTCTATGAATGAAAACGAGGTGATCAGGCGCTCTTTGTCGGGTTGTTCGAAGCCCTTGGGTAACTGCGGTGCTTCTTCTTGCACGCCAGGTGTTTCGACCCGTTTGATCAGCAACCGGGCGACTGGGCCACCAATCAAACCGCCCAACACCAGGCCGAAAGTGGCAGAGGCCATTGCCAGTTCCGAAGCCGAAGCCAGGCCGAACCGCTCAGTGAAGGTCGCGCCCCAGGCAGCGCCTGTACCGTGGCCACCCGACAAGCTGATCGAACCGGCCAGCAGGCCCATCAGCGGGTCGAGCCCCAACGCTGTTGCCAGGCCGATGCCCATGGCATTCTGAACCATTAGCAAACCCGTCACCACCAGAAGGAATACGGTGACCACGCGTCCACCCTTCTTCAGGCTTGCGAAGTCTGCACTCAAGCCGATGGTAGCGAAGAATGCCAGCATCAACGGTGTTTGCAACGAGGTATCGAATTGGACGTGTACATCGAAATTGCGCAATGCCAGGAGTAACAGGGCAACGACCAGGCCGCCTGCAACAGGCTCCGGGATATTGTATGCGCGCAGGAAACCAATGCGTGCAACCAGGCCGCGTCCCAGTAGCAGTACCAACGAGGCAGCTACCAGTGTCCCGTAAAAATCGAGTTCGAACATCAGGGTACTCTTCGTGCAGGGTGACAAGCAAAATTGCAATGTCGCCATTCTACGGGGAGCACTCCAGTTACATGTGGCTGAGCGGCTAGGAAAAGTCCGATTCAATTATGGGTTTTGACCACAGCCGTCATGGTTTCCCGGGTATTCCATATTTACGCAGCCTCTGCGCGATAGCCGTGTGCGAAGTTTGCAAGCGCCCGGCCAGTTGCCGTGTTGACGGGTAGCTGGCATACAAACGCTGTAACAGCTCGCGCTCGAAATCACCTACAGCCTGTTCCAGGCTGGCCACTTCGCCATCTTGCCCGCGTGCCACCGAGGTGCCGGCGATGTCCAGGTCGCCGATATCCACGAGGTTGCCCTCGCAGATAGCCGCAGCGCGGAAAATCACGTTCTGCAACTGGCGCACATTGCCCGGCCAAGGGTTGGCCAGCAGTGCCGAATGGGTGGAGGGGGTCAGCCGACAGGCTGGGCGCTGGATCTGCGTGCACGCCTGCTGCATGAAGAAGTGCGCCAGCATCAGGATGTCCTGGCCACGGTCGCGAAGCGGCGGTACCTCCAGGTTAAGCACGTTCAGGCGGTAGAACAGGTCTTCGCGAAAGCTGCCTTCGGCGACCATGCGCTCCAGATCGCGGTGGGTGGCGCTGATGATGCGCACATCCACCTTCACTTCACGGTCGCCACCCACCCGGCGGAAGCTGCCATCGCTGAGAAAACGCAGCAGCTTGGCCTGCAGGTAGGGCGACATTTCACCAATTTCATCGAGAAACACGGTGCCCTGGTTGGCCAGTTCCATCAGCCCAGGCTTGCCACCGCGTTGCGCGCCGGTAAAGGCCCCGGGCGCGTAGCCGAACAGCTCGCTTTCGGCCAGGCTCTCGGGCAGCGCGGCGCAGTTCAGCGCCAGGAACGGGGCCGCGTGGCGGCTGCTGACGGCATGGCAGGCGCGGGCGACCAGTTCTTTGCCGGTGCCGGTCTCGCCATGCACCAGCAGCGGTGCATCGAGCGCAGCCACGCGTAAGGCGCGGGCCTTGAGGGTGCGGATGGCCGGCGACTCGCCCAGCAAGGCATCGAAGCCTTCGGCGTGGTCGTGGTGCAAGGCCGACAGGCGTTCGCCCATGCGCGAGGGGGGGTACAGCGTCAGCAGGCCACCGGCGTTGGTAATCGGCATGGCGTCCAGCAGCAGGCTATGGCCGTTCAGCTGCATTTCGCGCATGGGCAGGTGGAAGTTGTTGTCCAGCAGCGCTTGCAGCAGCGCGGGGTCGCCAAACAGCTCACCCACCGAGCGCCCGGCAGATTCGCGGCCGCACAGTTCGATCAGCGCCGGGTTGGCCAACAGCACCAGGCCTGCGCTGTCTACCGCCAGCACCGGATCGCTCATGGCGGCCAGCAGGGCATCGAGCTGCAGGTGGCGGCGCTGGCCGGGGAGGATGTCGACCACGTCCACCGATTGCACACCCTGTACTTCGAACAGCGCGTCGTGCAGTTCTTCGAGTACGGCGGGGCTGAGGGTGGGGGCGTCGATGTAGACGTTCGGCGGGACCATTTCCACGGCGTCCAGGTTGAGGTTGCGGGCACCGAGCAGGGCGAGGACTTCCTGGGTGATGCCGACGCGGTCGATGAAGCTGACGTGGATGCGCATGGGGTTCGAACAGTTGGCGACGGAGGCCGCCAGTATGCCCTGAGACGGGGTTCAGGCCCAAGGTCGGCGGTGGCGCATTCGCGGGCGCGCCCGCTCCCACTCCCACAAGGTTGCTGCTGTCCATGCGGGGGCGGGCTTGCTCGCGAAAAGGGTCACTCCAGATGTTCAGGTTTGATCGGGTCGCCCGATTTCACCTCGAGCTTTTCGCGGATGTCCGCAAACATATGGTCATAGAGCTTGTGCGGCGAACTCAGGGTCTCGAATTTCTTCGGCGGCGCCAGATACGACTGCGCCTTGCGGGTCAGTAGCATGAGGAAGCTGGGCAAGGCCTGGTCCTTGGCCAGGAAGAACTTTTCTTCCACCGGCTTGCCTTCGATGCTGCCATGCATGTGGAACTGAATGCCTCTGCCTTCCTTGGGGTCCGACACGGCCTCGTACTCGATGTTCAGGTCATAGCTGTGGTCGGCGTTGTTCAGCGCAGAGCGCTCGATGTGTACATGACCGGGCTGATACTGGGCCATGGTTATCTCCTTTGGAAGGTCGAAAATGGCGGGCCGCGTAAGCCCGCCGACTGCATTCAACGGTAGCTGATCCCCGGCTTCTCGGTGGAAACCCGAGTGCCGGCTTTGCCTTTGACGATGTCTTCGATGTTCTCCAGCGAACTGATCACCGCCACCTTGCCGGTGTTGCGGGCAAAGTCGCAGGCAGCCTGCACTTTCGGCCCCATGGAGCCGGCGGCAAACCCCAGCGTTTCCAACGCGTCCGGGTGGGCCTGGGCAATGGCTTTTTGCGTCGGCTTGCCCCAGTCAATGTAGGCTGCATCGACGTCAGTGGCGATGATCAGAAGGTCGGCTTCCAATTGCTCGGCCAGCAGTGCCGAGCACAGGTCCTTGTCGATGACCGCTTCGATACCTTTGAGCTTGCGGTTTTCATCGTACAGGGTGGGGATGCCGCCACCGCCTGCGCAAATTACGATGCTGTTCTTTTCCAGCAGCCACTTGATCGGGCGGATTTCAAAGATGCGCTTGGGTTTCGGGCTGGCCACCACGCGGCGGTATTTATCGCCATCCGCCTTGACCACCCAGCCTTTCTCTTTGGCCAGGCGCTCGGCCTCATCCTTGCTGTAAACCGGGCCGATGAACTTGGTCGGGTCCTTGAAGGCAGGGTCGTTGGCGTCCACTTCCACCTGGGTCAGCAGGGTGGCGAACGGCACTTCAAAGTCCAGCAGGTTGCCCAGTTCCTGTTCGATCATGTAACCGATCATGCCTTCTGTCTCGGCACCCAGCACGTCCAGCGGGTAGGCCTCGTCTGGCTTGTACGACAGGGCCTGAAGCGACAGCAGACCCACTTGCGGGCCGTTGCCGTGGGCGATGACCAGCTCGTTGCCAGGGTGAATCTTGGCGATCTGTTCGGTGGCGGTGCGGATATTGGCGCGCTGGTTGTCAGCGGTCATGGGCTCGCCGCGACGAAGCAGGGCGTTGCCGCCCAATGCAACAACGATACGCATGTGGAATGTCCTTTAGCGAAAGAATGAATGGACTGTCGCTGCACGGAGGCTGCGGAGCTCGCTGTGGGAGCGGGCATGCCCGCGAAGAAGCCAGACCTGACATCATCGATGATGCGGCTGACGCCTTCGCGGGCACGCCCGCTCCCACAGGGACTGCGGGCTACCTATAGATCAGCCAGGGTCGATACCAGGATCGCCTTGATCGTGTGCATGCGGTTTTCCGCCTGCTCGAAGGCGATGCACGCTGGCGATTCGAACACGTCATCGGTCACTTCGATGCCGTTGGCCAGGTCCGGGTATTGTTCGGCGATCTGCTTGCCTACCTTGGTTTCGGAGTTGTGGAATGCCGGCAGGCAGTGCATGAACTTGGTCCGCGGGTTGCCGGTGGACTTCATCAGTTCAGCATTCACCTGATAAGGCTTGAGCTGCTTGATGCGCTCACCCCAGGCTTCGATCGGCTCGCCCATCGATACCCACACGTCGGTATGGACAAAGTCGACACCCTTGACCGCGGCTTTCGGGTCTTCGGTGAGGGTAATGCGTGCGCCGCTTTCTTCAGCGTACTGCTTGCAGCGCTCGACCAGGTCGTCATGTGGCCACAGTGCCTTGGGCGCGGCGATGCGCACATCCATGCCAAGCTTGGCGCCGATCAGCAGCAGCGAGTTGCCCATGTTGTTGCGGGCATCGCCCAGGTAGGCGTAGCTGATGTCGTGCAGCGGCTTGTCGCTATGCTCACGCATGGTCAGCACGTCGGCGATCATCTGGGTGGGGTGATATTCGTCGGTCAGGCCGTTGAATACCGGTACGCCGGCGAACTTGGCCAGCTCTTCGACGATTTCCTGCTTGAAGCCACGGTACTCGATGGCGTCATACATGCGCCCGAGCACACGGGCGGTGTCCTTCATGCTTTCCTTGTGGCCGATCTGCGAGGAGTTGGGGTCGATGTAGGTGACGTTGGCGCCTTGGTCATAGGCTGCGACTTCGAAGGCACAACGGGTACGGGTGGAGGTTTTTTCGAAGATCAGGGCAATGTTGTTGCCCTTCAGGTGCTGCTGCTCGGTGCCTGTGTACTTGGCGCGCTTGAGGTCGCGGGACAGGTCCAGCAGATAGCGCAACTCACGGGTGGTGTGGTGTTCCAGGCTGAGCAAGTTGCGGTTGTGAATGTTGAACGCCATGACAGTTTCTCCTTGAGTTCGGTGATGTCCCGGCCGCCACTTCATGGGTGCGGCCGGGCGTGATGGTCGTTTAGTAGTCGATCGGGTCGCGCACGATAGGGCAGGTCATGCAGTGGCCGCCGCCACGGCCCCGGCCCAGTTCGCCGGCACTGATGGTGATGACCTCGATGCCAGCCTTGCGCAGCAGGGTGTTGGTGTAGGTGTTGCGGTCGTAGCCAATGACCACGCCCGGCTCGATGGCCACCACATTGTTACCGTCATCCCACTGTTCGCGTTCGGCGGCGAAGCTGTTGCCGCCGGTCTCGACCACGCGCAGCTTGACACCCAGTTGCTCGCCCACCACTTCGATGAACGACTTGTTGATGCGGCGTACATCCATTCCGTAAGGCTTGCTTTCGTCCGGGCGGATGATGAATGGCACAATCTCTTTCACCACTTCCGGGAAGACCGTGACCAGGTCGCGGTCGCAGAAGCTGAAGACAGTGTCCAGGTGCATGGCGGCGCGGGACTTTGGCAGGCCGGCGACGATCACTTCCTTGACGGCGCCCTTGGCGAACAGGTTTTGCGCGAGCTGGCCGATGGCCTGGCGCGAGGTGCGCTCGCCCATGCCGATGAGCACGATGCCATTGCCGATCGGCATCACATCACCGCCTTCGAGGGTGGCATTGCCATGGTCCTTGTCCGGGTCGCCATACCACACCTGGAAGTCGGCCTCGGTGAACACTTTGTGGAACTTGTAGATGGCGGTGGTCAACAGGGTTTCCTGGCGACGCGCCGGCCAGTACATCGGGTTCAGCGTCACGCCGCCGTAGATCCAGCAGGTGGTGTCGCGGGTGAACTGGGTGTTGGGCAGGGGTGGCAGGATGAAGCTGGAGTGGCCCAGGTAGTCGTTGTACATCTTCACGACTTCGGCGCCTTCGCTCTGCGGCAGGTCCTGGCCTGCCACGCCGCCGATCAGGAATTCGGCCAGATGGCGTGGCTCCAGCCCTTCGAGCCAGCTGCGCACTTCGTTGGTCAGGCCTACGCCGACGGTATCAGGGGTGATCTTGCGGTCTAGGATCCACTTGAGCGCCTCTTTGTTCTGCACGATATCGGTCAGCAGGTTGTGCATCTCCAGCACATCCACACCACGCTCGCGCATCTTGGTGACGAAGTCGAAATGGTCACGCTTGGCCTGGTCGACCCAGATCACATCGTCGAACAGCAGTTCGTCACAGTTGCTCGGCGTCAGGCGCTTGTGCGCCAGGCCCGGGGCGCAAACCATCACCTTGCGCAGTTTGCCGGCTTCGGAGTGGACACCGTACTTCTGTTTTTCAGCGGACATGGTTTCATTCCTCCAATTGAGCGAAGACGTGGGTCAAAGGGTCAGGAAGCCGTCATACAGGCCAAAGGCTGCCACCAGGGCGCCAATGACCACGGCTGCGAAGATCAGTTTTTCCACGTTGGTGAAGACCGGTTTGCCCACCTCACGCTTGGCCTTGGCGAACAGGATGGCGCCAGGTGCGTAGAGCAGGGCAGAGAGCAGCAGGTATTTCACGCCGCCGGCGTACAGCAGCCAGATGGCGTACAGCAGGGCGATACCACCGATGATCAGGTCCTTCTTGCGTTCGGCCAGGGCCTGCTCGTAGGTTTCGCTGCGCAGTGCCAGCAGGAACGCATAGGCTGCCGACCACAGGTAGGGCACCAGGATCATCGAGGTGGCCAGGTAGATCAGGGACAGGTAGGTGCTGCTTGAGAACAGCGTGATGACCAGGAAGATCTGCACCATGGCGTTGGTCAGCCACAGGGCGTTGGCCGGTGCCTGGTTGGCGTTCTCGCGGCGCAGGAACTCCGGCATGGTGTGGTCCTTGGCGGCGGCGAACATGATCTCGGCGCACAGCAGCACCCATGACAGCAGGGCCCCCAGCAGCGAGATGATCAGGCCGACGCTGATCAGCACCGCGCCCCAGTGGCCGACCACATGTTCCAGCACGGCAGCCATCGACGGGTTCTGCAGTTTGGCCAGCTCCGGTTGGGTCATGATGCCCAGCGACAGCACGTTGACCAGCACCAGGAACAGCAGCACGGTAATGAAGCCGATGACCGTGGCCTTGCCCACGTCAGAGCGTTTTTCCGCACGGGACGAGAAGATGCTCGCGCCTTCGATGCCAATGAACACCCACACGGTGACCAGCATCATGTTGCGCACTTGGTTCATGACGCTGCCAAGCTCTGGCGTGCCTACGGCCCAGATATCGGCGGTGAAGATGTCGAGCCTGAAGGCGAACAGGCAGATCAGGGCGAACAGCACCAGCGGCACCACTTTGGCCACAGTGGTGACCAAGTTGATGAACGCCGCTTC
The DNA here is from genome assembly GCF_043106005.1 of Pseudomonas sp. GLN_2. NCBI lineage: Bacteria > Pseudomonadati > Pseudomonadota > Gammaproteobacteria > Pseudomonadales > Pseudomonadaceae > Pseudomonas > Pseudomonas sp. GLN_2. The sequence goes on from NZ_JBICMC010000020.1 coordinate 124,925, forward strand.
CTTGATGCCGCGCAGTACCAGGAAGTGCACCGCCCACAACAGGATCGATGCGCCAATGATGGCGGCTGGGGTGTTGCCTTCACCGAAGATCGGGAAGAAGTAACCCAGGGTGCTGAACAGCAGTACGAAGTAGCCGACGTTGCCCAGCCAGGCACTGATCCAGTAGCCCCAGGCCGAGGAAAAGCCCATGTAGTCGCCGAAGCCAGCCTTGGCATAGGCATACACCCCGCCATCCAGGTCAGGCTTGCGGTTGGCCAGGGTCTGGAACACGAAGGCCAGGGTCAGCATGCCGACCGCGGTGATCCCCCAACCGATCAGCACGGCCCCGACCCCTGCGCTGGCGGCCATGTTTTGCGGCAGCGAGAAGATCCCGCCGCCAATCATCGAGCCGACGACAAGTGCAACTAACGCGCCGAGCTTTAGTTTTCCGGATGAATCAGACATTTAACAACTCCTGCCAGGAGAAAGTTGACGACAGAATAGATCCGACGCCGTTGCCTGGACCTGACTTGCGTCAGTTTAAGGCGACGTGAAGGTAGGAAATTTCCTTCACGGGTGCTCCTGGAGAGTGCCGACAGCTTGAGCTGCAGGCCTTGTGTGCTGGCACCTCCATGTCCTTCTAGAGCAAACGCTCTGTTCAGCCTGCGAAGCTTGAAATTAGCCGCTTTTGCCGCTTTAGCAAATTTTTCACAAGAATTTCGAGTTTTATCAGTTTCTTTTCCAGTTGCCGGACTGCTGCTAGTTTTGAGGGAACAGGTACATAGACAAAGCAGTTATTAGTGATATAGGTTGGGCGCACGGCTTCAGTATAAGTAACGATATTTATATAGCCCGCAAGGCTGTTTCAAACGCATGACAGGGCTGGAAGAAAGGGAGGCTCATGAGCGAACCGGGACAGAAGCTGCGCCTGGGCGCGCTGATCGCGCTGGTGGTCGGGTCGATGATTGGCGGCGGGATCTTCTCGCTACCGCAGAACATGGCCGCGCGTGCTGATGTGGGAGCAGTGCTGATCGGCTGGGGGATCACCGCAGTCGGCATGTTGGCCCTGGCCTTCGTGTTCCAGACCCTGGCCAACCGCAAGCCGGAACTGGACTCAGGGGTATATGCCTACGCCAAGGCCGGCTTTGGCGAGTACATGGGCTTTTCCTCGGCCTGGGGCTACTGGATCAGCGCCTGGCTGGGCAATGTCGGCTACTTCGTACTGCTGTTCAGCACCCTGGGTTTCTACTTCCCGGTGTTCGGCGAAGGCAACACACCCATCGCCATCGGTTGTGCCTCGCTGCTGCTGTGGTCGGTGCACTTCCTGGTACTGCGCGGCATCAAGGAGGCGGCCTTCATCAACCAGGTCACCACCGTCGCCAAAGTGGTGCCTTTGCTGATTTTCGTGGTGATCGCGGCATTTGCCTTCCGCGCCGATATCTTCACCCGGGATATCTGGGGCTTGAGCAACCCACAATTCGGCAGCGTGCTGGAGCAGGTGCGCAACATGATGCTGGTGACCGTATTCGTGTTCATCGGCATAGAGGGCGCCAGCGTGTATTCCGGGCGTGCCCAGCGTCGGTCAGACGTGGGCAAGGCCACGGTCATCGGTTTTCTGGGTGTGCTGGCGCTGCTGGTGCTGGTCAACGTGCTGTCGCTGGGCATCATGACCCAACCGGAACTGGCCGGGCTGCAGAACCCCTCACTGGCCTCGGTGCTGGAGCATATTGTCGGCCCTTGGGGCGCCTTGCTGATCAGCCTCGGCCTGGCGGTCTCGCTGCTTGGCGCCTTGCTGTCATGGGCGTTGTTGTGTGCCGAAATCCTCTACGCCACGGCGCGGGACAAGACCATGCCGCGCTTTCTGGCCAAGGAAAACGCCAACCATGTGCCGGCTAACGCCCTGTGGCTGACCAACTGCATGATTCAGGGTTTCCTGCTGATTACGCTGTTCTCCGCCGGTACGTACACCAGTCTGATCTACCTGGCCTCGTCGATGATCCTGGTGCCCTACCTGTGGTCTGCGGCGTATGCCGTGCTGCTGGCGATGCGCGCAGAAACCTATGCCGGGCAGCCGAGGTTGCGGCGCAAGGACCTGCTGGTGGCGCTGGTTGCCCTGCTGTATGCCGTGTGGCTGCTGTATGCCGGCGGGCTCAAGTACCTGCTGCTTTCGGCGCTGCTGTACGCCCCTGGGGTCATCCTGTTCGCGAGGGCCAAGCATGAGCAGGGGCAGACGTTGTTCACGGCCTGGGAAAAACTGATTTTCGCCGCCGTGCTGGTGGGTGCCGCGCTGGCGGCCTACGCCTTGTATTCAGGGCTGCTGAGCTTGTGACGGGGCAGGGCAGGCGTGTTCCGGGCGTGACCAGATCCACAGGTTGCCCAGGGTCATGCCGGCGATTGCCAGGAATACCGGCCAGTGGTGTTCCAGAAAGGTCAGCATCAGGCCCGCGCACAGCAGCATGCTGATGGTTGCGCTGACCTTGGCCCGGCGCTGGATCACCTTGCCGTTGCGCCAGTTATGCAGAATTGGCCCGAACAGCCGGTGGTTCTCCAGCCATGCCGACAGGCGCGGTGAGCTGCGCGTGGCGGCCCAGGCGGCCAGCAGGATGAACTCGGTGGTCGGCAAGCCAGGAATCACAATGGCGACCAGGCCCACCCCGAGGCTCACGTAGGCCAGGATTCCATACAACAGGCGGGCGAGTTTCGAGCGGGCTGGTCGGGTCATGTTCTCACTGCATAAAACGGTTCGGCCACCGGAGGGGTGGCCGGCTACGGCGTATCAGACCAGCGCGGCATCCGCAGCGTAGGCGTGCTTGAGCAGCTCGGTGAAACGCTCGAAAGCGGCCACTGCACCGCGCTCGGCAGCCGCTTCCTCTTCCGGCGAGAGCGCCAGGCCATCGAGGATGCGGGTGAACTGCTTCCAGCCTTCGGCACGGCCACCGGCGGGCTCCCCCAGGTGACGGGCACCGAAGCTGTCGGACAGTTCCAGGGCCACGGCACGCTTGATCAGAAACGCAGCGCCCAGTTTGGAGCCTTCGGAGACGAAGATCCAGCCCAATGCCTCGCCCAGGCTCGGCTTGCCCACGGCACCCGGTACGGCGGCCGGTACTTCGGTGTCGAGGTCGGCGAGGTCCAGGCGGGCCTGGTCGGCACGGCAGCGCTCAGCCAGATCAGGGACGATGGCGATCAGCTGAGGGTCGTTGTACAGGGCCTGCAGCTCGGACTGGAACAGGTACTGCGCGACGACGAAGCGGGCGAAACTTTCGCGGCTGTCGAAAGGCGCGTGGGATTTGACCAGGGCATCCAGTTCGGCGTGCGGGGCGTGGGTGATCTGGTTCAGGCGCTGGGAGCGCAGGGCTGGGCGTTCGGTCATGGGGCAGTCCTTGGAAAGAGGGCGTCTAGATACAAGACGAAACAGCGGGAGCGGGACAGTAAAAAAAGCCGGTATTTGTGTTGCCAGTACCGGCCTCTTCGCGGGTAAACCCGCGCCTACAGGAACATCACAGGTCCAAGACCTGTGTTGAACCTGTGGGCGCGGGCGTGCCCGCAAAGAGGCCGGTACAGACGTAACGCCTCAGATATCCCAAACCACATTGATACCGAAATTGCGCCCCGGCATGGTCAGGCGGTCGATGTTGGCTGGCTGGGTCACAGCCGCCTCACCCTGGCCGTCGTAGCTGCGCACCGAATCCCACTGCCAGTACTTCTTGTCGGTAAGGTTGTACAGCCCGGCGTTGATGGTGACGTCGTCGGTGACCTTGTAGTAGCCGGTCAGGTCCAGCACACCGTAGCCCGGGGTGCGGAACTTCGAGGTAGAACCGTCAGGCGAATAAAACGTGCTGTCGTCGACACGGGTCTTGCGCTTGACCAGCGTCCAGCTCAGCAAGCCACCGTAGTTCTGCTGCTCGTAGCCCAGGCCGAATACGCCTTTGAGCGGGTTGACACTGTTCAGCGGTTGACCGGTGTCATCGTTACGACCATAGGTGTAGGCAATCGAGGTTTGGGTATAGAGCCCCTGCGGTGCGCCGAAGTGGTCGAGGTTCAGGCGGCCCTTGAATTCGGCACCCTTGATGGTGGCGTGCTTGATGTTGTTGGCCTGGAAGGTCTGTTCCAGGTTGGCGCTTTGCACGGCATCTTCGTCGATGAAATCACGGTACTTGTTGTAGAACACTGCCACGTCGAAGTTGCCGGCGTCGAAGTTGCCTCGCAGGCCGGTTTCGTAGCTTTTGCTCTTTTCAGGCTCAAGGTTCGGGTTGCCCTCCACGCGGTAGCCTTGGTCCAGGTTCTGGAAGCGGCCATACATGGCTTTGGCGGTCGGCGTGCGGAAGCCCTCTGCATATTGGCCGTACCAGGTGTAATTGTCGTTGAAGGCGTAGGTCAGGCCGAACTTGGGCGAGACGCGGTGCCACTTCTTGTCCGAATCGTCCTGGGAGGTAGGCGCCGTACCGCTGGACTCCAGGCCACGCAGGAATGCCTCGGTGAATTTGGGCTCCATACGGGTGTAGTCGTAGCGCGCGCCAGGCATGAAAGTCCAGTTGTTCCAGCGGATTTCATCCTGCGCGAACAGGCTGTAGGTATTCACGGTCGGGTCCGGGAAGTCGCTGACCAGAACCTGGCCGTCTGCCGGGCGTTCGGCGCCGGCGGCGGAACAACCGGATCCTACGGTCAAGCAGGTACCGGTACCGCTGCGCGAACCGGTGACCTTTTCGTGCTTGAGCGTTGTGCCGTAGGTCAGCAGGTGGTCGGTGGCGCCGATGCTGAAGGCTTTGTCCAGCTGGGCGTCGAACACCCACTGGCGGTCCTTGTAGGTGGTATCGCGGGTGCGCAGCACTTGGCGGCCAGGCGGCACGTAAACTTCCTCGGTGTGCTGGTCGGTCTTGGCAATCTGGTAGTTCAGGCTCCACTTGACGTGGTCGGCGACCAGCGAGTCCAGGCCGAACTCATGGTTAATGCCGAAGCGCTCGCGGGTGATGGTGTCGTTGCCATTACGCGCCTTGTAGTAGCCCATGCCACCAAAACCGGGGATGAACGGCCCACCCACCGCGCTGAGGATGTTCTGGTCGCGGTCATCCTTGTAGCGCTCGTAGGTGAACCCCAGGCGCGCGTCGTCGGCGTAGTTCCAGCCCAGCTTGGCCAGCACGTTGGTGGTGCGTACGTCCATCGGGTTGGCTTCGGTGCGCGACAGGCCGTCGCCACTGTGGCTGCTGTGGGTTTCGGTCTCGTGGCCGTTGCGCTGGCTCAGGTGCAGCAGGCCGTCGAAGTCACCCTGGCGGCCGGCGACGGTGGCGGAAGTCAGCCAGCTTTCGTCGGCCGAGCTGTAGCCGGTTTTCAGGCGTGCACCCACGTCTTTACCGGGCTTGATGATGTCGTCCGGGTCGAGGGTGAAGTAGCTCACCGCACCGCCGATGGCGTTGCTGCCATACAACACCGAGGCCGGGCCGCGGAGGATTTCCACACGCTTGACGATTTCCGGGTCGACGTAGTTGCGCTGGGTCTGGGCGTAAGGGCCGTAGAAGAAGCTGTCGGGGATCGACACGCCGTCGACCTGGGTGAGGATCCGCTCGCCGTCGATACCACGGATGTTGTAGCCGTTCAGCCCGCTGCGTTGGCCGGTTCCGGATACCGACACCCCCGGCTCGTAGCGCACCAGGTCCTGGATATTGTTCACGTTCTGCCGGTCCAGTTGCTCACGGGTGTGCACACTGACAGTGCTCGGTACCTGGCTGACGTCCTGTGCGCTGCGGGTGGCGCTGACGGTCACCTGCTGCAGGGCGATCACGTTGCTTGCGGTTTGGCGCTCCAGTACCACATTGCCGTTGCTGATCTTGCGAAAACTCAGCCCGGTACCCCGCAACAGGCGCTTGAGGGCAGCATCTGGCGGCAGCGAACCTTGTACGCCTGGCGAAGCCACGCCGTCGGCCAGCTCGGCGCTGAAGCCGACCTGCCAGCCGGTGACCTGGCTGAAGGCGTTGATCGCCGACACCAGCGGCTGCTGGCCGATGCTGAAGCGGTAGTCGCCCATGCGCGGGCTGCTGGCCTGGGCCGGCTCGGCAGCCAGCGCCGGCAGGCTGCAGGCGCCGCTGGCGAGCAGAGCAAGGGTCAACAGGGACAGTTGTCCTGTACGGCGGGGAAGGTTGGACGAGCGGGTAGGACCAGTGGACATCGGAAGCGCTCCCAGACGCGCGGGCTGTTATAGGTGATGGCTGTTCTCGTTATCAAACAAGAATCAGTTGCATTGGCTATAACGAGACGGGCGGGCGAGTGCGATCGCGTAAAAATAATTCAGGGGTCAGTTCAGGATGACCAGCGCCGGGTACTCATGCAGTTGTGCCGAGGTGATGTGGGCCAGTGCGCGCAGGGTTTCCAGCGGCTGGTCGAGGCGGTAGTTACCGGTGACGGCAACGTTCTCCAGCTGCGCATTGCGGTTGATGATCCAGCCCGGGTAGTAGCGCTGCACTTCGGCCAGTACCTGGCTCAACGGGCAGTTCTCGAACACCAGACGTCCGTCGATCCAGGCCAGGTCCTTGTGCATGTCGGGGCGCTGGCGCTGGCCAAAGCCCTGGGGGCCGACGCTGATGCTGTCGCCGGCAGTCAAGCGGATGCGCTGGTCACGATCCCCCTGCAGGTCGACATCACCGCGTTGCACCCGTACCTGGGCCTCGCCGTCAAGGTAGCGCACGGCAAAGTCGGTGTCGCGCACCTGTGCGCGCAACGGCCCGGCTTCAACCTCCAGCGGCAACTGAGCGCCCTCGGGGACCTGGAAGTAAGCCTCGCCCTGTAGCAGGCGGGCGACCTGGCGGCCGTCCTGGCGTTCGCTGGCAAACGCTGAATTGGTGTTGAGCAGCACTTTTGCGCCGTCTTCCAGTTGCAGGCGCTGGCGCTCGCCGACCACCGTAAGGTGGTCGGCCTGCAGGCGCATGGGCAGGTTACCGACGGTGAACAGCCCGATCAGCAGCAGCGCCGCGGTGGCCAGGGGTTTCCAGTGACTGCGCAGGCGCCCGCGTAATGAGCGGCGTTGCCGCTGGTGCATGTGCGTGGCCACTTGATGCAACGGTGCACCGTTCCACAGTGCCTCAGCCTCGACATAGGCCTCGGCGTTTTCTGGCGCGGCGCTCAGCCAGGCTTCAAAGGCCTGGGTGTCCTCGGCATCTGCGCATTGCAGGCGCACCAGCCAGTCCAGCGCCTCGTCCATGGCACGAGCACGGGCAATTGGCCTGGCAGGTGACGGGCGAGGGGCAGGGCTGTCGGTCACGGTGAATCCTTGAATGATTTTTTTGCGAATGATCAAGGCTAAGGCGGGGTGTGGCAAGGGCTTTGCGTTGCCGTTCGCCTGCGGTCAGCTTACTTGAGTCGTTCGGCGACACCCATGCAGATTGCCATGATCAGTTTCAGTTCCTTCTGTACCGTGCTGGGCGAAACACTCAGTTGTTCGGCGATTTCCAGATAGGTGGCGCCATGCAGGCGGCTTAGGATGAAAATGCGTTGTTGGCGCTCGCTCAGTTGATTGAGGCTGACGCTGAGGTGCTTGAGCAACTGCTCGGCGTGCGCGGCATCCTCGCTGCTGGTGGCGGGCGCGGCGACACTGTGCAGCACTTCGTCGGGCACGTCGTCGACCAGCATGCGTGCCTGCACCCGGCGTGCACGCAGGTGGTCCAGCGCCAGGTTGCGCGCGGTCTGAAACACGAACGGCTCGATGTGCTCGATGGGCCGCTCGCCCAGCGCGCGGGACACCCGCAGGTAGGTTTCCTGCAGCAGGTCTTCGGCCGTGCTGGGGTTACCGACCATGCGCTGCAGGGTACGCAGCAGGGTGAGGCGCTGAACGAGGAAGACGGAATTGAACCGGGACTGACTCACGGGGGGACCTGGCCGACGAAAGGCTAATGATAATGCTTATCATCCGTGCTGCAGGTCAAGTGTGGAAATATCAGGAAAAGGTAAAGATTGTAGTCGCGGGATGTGGTGTGCTTTTTTGCGGGAGCGGCCTGCAACCTTGAGCCTGCCCCAACCATTCATCGGTCACGGTGCGTTATACCTTGGTCGACGACCACGTTTGCCACGAGGCCTGAGCAACCCCTGTGGGAGCGGCCTTGT
>NZ_JBICMC010000021.1:0-129320 GCF_043106005.1 Pseudomonas sp. GLN_2
ATGATGACGTTGTCCGAACCACCGGAAATGGTGGCGCCGCAGGTCAGCTTGTCGCCCTTGCGCGCGGCGGCGACGCTGTTGATGAAGACGTTGGTCGAGCCTTCGGCAATCTGCACCGGCCCTGGGTGCTTGTCGCAGGCACCGATGCTTTTTTCGACGCGGGCGGCCTTGCGGCTGTTGATGAACACGTTGGGTGAGGCAGTGGTTATCGTCCCTGAGGGGGACGAGAACATACTGCCTATCGCCTCTCCGGCGGCGGTCAGCAAGCTGCCCCCGATGCCGGCTGCGAGGCCGGCCAGCAAGGCCACGCCGAACCCGCAGGTGAACGTGGCGATGGCCACCGTGGCCACCAGCGCAATCCCCAGGGCGGCCCCGATCAGGAAGCCCCCCAGCGCGCTGGTGTGCGATATCTCGTCGCCGAACCTGGCCGCTTCGAACATGAGGGGTTACTCCTGTTCGCCGGACTCGGCGCTGGTTTCGGACGGGGCGCGCGGGGTGAAGCTGGCCAACAGGTTGTCCCAGTCCTGGTTCTGCTGGGCACTGAAGTCGGCCTGTGCAGTGGTGGAGAAGATCAGGGCACGCCCGGGGCTGATGATGAAGGCGGCCTGGCGCTGGTACAGCGGGCGGCCCTGGTTCATGTAATAGGCGTCGATCTGGATGCCGGCAATGGGTGCGGTAACCGAGAGCGTGACGGCCTTGTTGCCCATGCGGGTGTAGCCGCGCAGCTTGGAGGTGAGCAGCTTGACCTGGCGATCGACATAGGCCTGCAGCGCTTCGTCCGGCAGCAAGGTGTCACGCGAGATGGTGATGCTCAAGGGTGCTGGAACACTGGCACCCAGGACGAACATGTTGACCGTGCGGTCCTCGAAACCTGCCGGCAGCGCAATGCCGCCTTCCTGTAATTCGTAATCCATGCGATGAAAATTCCTGATAGCGAAAAAATCGGGGTCAGCCCTGCGCGAAGCCATCGAGCATGCGGTCGAACTCGGCCAGCCACTGGCTCAGGCCGGGCTTGCTGGGGTCGATCACGCTGGAGATATCCAGCCATTGCAGCGAATCGCTGCCGGCGATGGGCACCAGTGCGCCGACCAGGCGACCGTGCCGAGGCTCGTGGCCGGCATTGAAGTGAAAGTCCACGACCTTGGCCGGGTTCCCAGCCAGGAGGCAATCACGTTGGCGAATCACGCGCAGTTGCGGGTTCAATTCGCGCAAAGCCTCGACTGCGCTCTGGAACAGTTGCTCCAGCGGCTGCCTGGCGCGTACATCACGGCGGCGGATGCTGAGGCTAACCGGCTCGCCTTCATGCTCGAGGGTGGTCTGGATGTCGCGAAAACGAAAGCCGAGCGGAAACTGCAAGGAGAACCCTGCGAAGGTGAAAGCGCTGGCGACATCCTGCAACACGGCTGGCAGCGGTTCCGGCTCGGGCACAGGCTCGGGCACATGAGCAGCTTCCGCCAGACTGGCCAGCCGCACAGCCTCCTCTTGCGCTGCGCGCCTGGCGGAGATGCGGTCGTAGATCGAGGGCTTGTACATGAACCTTGCCTCAGTCGTTGATCCGCACTGCGGCGCCAGTGATCTGGGTGGTGTCGGTACTGGTGGTCACGATGACCTTGCCTTTGATCTCGATGCCTTCCGGGGTCAGCGTGATGCTGCTGTCGCCCACCTGCAGGATGATGTGCTGCTTGGCGGCCACCTGGATGAACTGGTTGTCGACCTGCAGGGTGTAGGAACCTTCGGTCACCTGCACCACGGTGTCTTTCTTGACCGTTTCGGTGTGCGTACCACCAACAGTAATCGAGCGGTTATTCCCCACATCATGGGTCTCATCCAGCTCGATCTCGGTATCCATGTTGCGCTCGGCATGCATGATGATCTGCTCGGCGCCGGCCTTGTCCTCGAAGCGGAAGAAGTTGGCGGTACCGCCGTCGCCCTTCATCGACCGCGTCAGGAACCCACTCTGGGTCTTGTTCGCCGGCAGCGACCATGGCGGGGTGTTGGTGCTGTTGTACAGGCTGCCCATGATCAGCGGCCGGTCCGGGTTGCCGTCGAGGAACACCACCACCACTTCGTCGCCTACGCGCGGAATCTGGATGCTACCGAAGCCACCGCTGGCACCGGATTGGGCGACACGTACCCAGCACGAGCTTTGATCGTTGAACTGCCCCTGGCGATCCCAGTGAAACTGAAGCTTTACCCGGCCCAGTTCGTCGGTGAAGATTTCCTCGCCTGGGGGGCCGACAACGATGGCGGTCTGCGGGCCGTTGATCAAAGGCTTGCGGGTGTTTAACTGCGGGCGGTATGCGATTTTTTTACGCACGCACACGAATCGGTTGACGTAACCGGCCTGGTCGCCAGTCATGTAGTTGTTGCTGCCGCGATGCTCCACGCTCAGCAACAAAAACTTACGGTTCTCGGCGTCACCGGTGTCGTGCAGATAATGCTGGATCAACTCAAAAGTGTAACCCGGCTTCATGGCCCGGCAATTGCTCTCGCCGTAGAAGGTCTTGCCCATCAACTCGAGCGCTTCGATACGGTTGCGTACGATGGCTTCGCCATCTTCGTAGCTGCCATGGGTGTACTGGCCCGGGAAATCATAAATCTCGAACCTGTCCACATCGCCCTGTTGATTCAAGCTTTGCATGGTCACAGGTAGGAAGTTGCGCGGTTGGCGATAGTCGAACGTGCGAACGGCAATTTGACCGGATTGCAGCTGCCGCGTTGACTGCCACTGAGTAATGGAATCAGCGGTTTCGGTAACCGACGCGGAGTGGTAGCGAATCTGCGGCTGTTCGGGCAGCGGCAACAAGGTGCTGGAGTCATCGGTGATGACCATCAGGTGGGAGTCGGCCGTGTGCTCGAAGTAGTAGAAAAGCCCTTCGCTCTCAAGCAAGCGCTGCACAAAGTTGAAATCGCTCTCGCGGTACTGGGTAATGTAGCTGTGCGATTTGAGCGACTTGCTTACACGAAATTCGTACTTGGCCAGCGTGCCAAATCCGGCGAACACTTCACTGACAACAGCCTGGACCGATTTTTCTTGAAAAATGCGTGTATCGAAGCGGCAAGTCAGCATCCACAGCCACGGCCCTAGCACGGCTGCATAACGCACATAGCCGCCGTCGCTGCCTTGGGTGCTAAACCGCTGAACATAGCCGTTAATGTAGCGGAAAGAGCCGTTGGATAACTCGATTTCTATCGTGGCCTGGCTGCCAATCAGTGACTTGAGCTTTACATCGCTCTGTTGGCTGAGCAAGGCCAGATCGAATTCATAGAGTTTGGAAAGCTCTTCAGTGCCGGAAAAGTGCTCCAGCAAAAACTCATCGTTGGCTGTTTGTGTCAGGATATTCAGCTTGAACAATCGCCTGTTTTGCGGCGCGAGCATGGAAAGAACGTCAGTTAGCATAATTTACTCCCTGTAACGGTGAACATCAGCGCGCCCGTACGGCGAAAAGCCTGCCCAACCACGAGGCAGCACGCATGCTCTGAATAGTTTCAATATCCATGAATGTGTATTGACGGTTTTCCTTCGCTTCGCGCACTTTCAGGTCTCTGAGTGCACTGATCTTGTCACGATTGTAAAACACCATGAACACGGACATTAGCGCAAAGAAGTAGATCAACCCGGTGGCCGGCACGTCATGGCTTTTCATCAGCGGATAGATCACGCTGCTCAAGCCCGCCGCCAAACCCGCCTGCCACCACTGAACTTTCTGGGGCGGTTCGATGGATTCCACGCGCTGCCCTTTAAAGTGGAGAATATCACTTTTACTGCGCCAGTAATAAGCCATTGCATAGGTCAACAACACCAGCACGACGGGCGCGAGCCCTAACATCAAAGAAGTCGCCGCTCCCAACTTCATTTTTTTGTAGGTAACACCCAGTGTCAGCAGCGATGCGAACATTGGTGCAACTGACATATTGAAGAACATGCGCAAATTCGCGAAACTTACAAAGTGCTCACTGCGGTAAGCACAATTGATGCACCACAGCGTCATAACGATAATGATCAGGATCGCCGGCACCGCCATGAATGGCGGCGCCACTCCGGTCATCATCAGGGCCAATATCACGACCAGCAGCCACACCGACCAGATTTTTTTAAAAAAACGTTCTGTGGTAAACATTTAATCCTTCCCCGTCAAGAAATTACCCAGGGTAGTGCCCAGCCCCGAAAAATCATCACTCATGACAAACTGAACTGCCAAACCCGCACCCAAAGACAAGGCAATCACGACTATAGCCGGCCCTGTTAGCCCGCCGACCAATACACCGACACCAAAGGCCAATGCATTGGTCGGCTGGGTGTAAGCTGACTTCTGGAGGAACTCCGAGACGCTTTTTGCCTCCGTCGCATCTAGGTAAGCCTGGGGGCCGAACGCCAATGCGCCGCCTAATTTGGCACCCGTCAGTACTTTGCCTACGCCACGGCTGCTGTACCCGGCCGAGTCAATATGGGCAGTTGCACGCATCGCCTTGGCGGTATTGAAAGCAGCCACATGCAGGTTACTGCCCCGACCGGGCAGCCTGTACAAACTTGCCTGGCTATTGGCGGGTATTTCGAAGTAGAGGTTTCCGCCCATGCGCACCAGTTTCAGGCGCCCTTTCATGGCCCTGGCGGCAGATACACTGCCGGGTTTGCCACGTGACGCTGCCCACTTCTTCAGCTTGCCGCGCGTGGCATCCGTCATGTTCAGCAGGTTTTCAACTTTGGTGGCTTTGGATGCGGCATGGCCTAGCGCAGCAACGTTGGCAAGCGTGCCGGGTAAATTTGCAGTTGAAAATAATAGTGCCCCTACGACTGGAATCTTCTCGGCCTTCTCCTTGATGGCCAGCAGTTCATCCGCGGCAAAACGCCCCGATTTTTCCATTTTTGCAATCAGGCTATAAAGTAACTGCGCGTATTCTTCGGCTTCGTCAGCACTCAACTGCGTTTCGGACGACTGTAGTTCAGCAACAAGAAACTCGGCGGCACTCATGTCATCAGCCGAATAAAGGCCGCCTACATCCATCTTGGCGTAGGTTCTGGCTGCTACAACACTTGGCCATGGCAGGTCACCCTGCCCGAGAAGGCCGTCTTGCCCGCCGAGGCCCATGGGGTCGGCTGCGGTACAGGGATAGATTCTGTTCACGATTCTGTTCACGCCTTGTCAAAAATCCTGCTTGCGCGACCTGCGCAGTATCGGCCCACGTCTCAGGCGCTGCGACCTATGCAGGCAAGCAAAGTTCCCAACAACACCTGAATATGCCAACCAGATCACAAATGGATTTGCCGGCCGAGTGTAGAGGGCGCAGGAAACACTGGAATGCGCAACTCTGTCAACTATGAATATCCCTCATCCTTCGCATTAGCCGTTATGAATGAGATGGCATTGCGCCATCTTTTGCCCATGCACCAGCATTACCAAGAACGTTCACAGGACACTGTGGTCAATGTTCTACATAGCGCCTACGCTTGGGATACTTGTGACGCTGGGCTTGTGGGCGAAGGGGTACACACCCTGCCAGAAGCTGTTGACTTCAGGATCTGCCTGGCAGGTGTGCTGGATCAATCATGTAGCGGTATTGTTTCAAGTCTGATTCCTATACCCGTGACGGCTGGCCTTGCAAGCGCATGAGTGATAAAAATGCCTGCATCTAGGTTGACGGGCGCCAGTAATTCTAATATCCACACCCGCGTCGCTACTTGTAAGGAAGTCATGACAAATACAGAAATCATCAAACAATTGGAAGCACTCAAATGAGCCATTTCACTCCAATTTCCATCGAATTCAGGCTGCTCGCCGCCCCCACCCCGCTGACTTGCGTAAGCCATCCGGGCTTCAGCCTCACCCCTGACAGCTACACAGAAAACAACAGAGTTAATAAATACGCGAGCCTTGAAACATTCCTCGAATCAGGCCATCAATAGCTGTCGTAAGTCAGCTCTTCCATCTCGTGTCACCTTGAGATGCTCCGTCAACTTGCCGCGCGGAGACGGTGAGTTGATATTTCCCCGTCACGCAGGCTATCTATCGAAAAAGCGCTCAATGCGTCATGTTTTCAGAGGCTTTTCGCCCAGATTTCTCTTTTAAGCGCGCAGTTCACCCATACCCATCAGCTGTTTTCGAGCCATCCTCAGGTTCCACAGGGCGAACAGTGTGGTGGCCGGGGCGTTCGCCTTTGGCGTCGGCGCGGCGCCGGGCGCGGTGGCCGGCGCCGGCATTGGCCTGCAGGTCGGCAACCTGATCCTCATGGGCCTGGGGCTGTCCGCCATCGCCGAGTATTTTTATCAGGGCCTGCCTGCCTGCCTGTCGACCCTTCAGCAAGGCATGGCCACGGCCTGGTTCGCCGAGGATGGCCTCAAGCCCGCTGGCCTGGACCCGAGCGGCGGTTCCGCGGCGCAGGCCCAGGAGCGTGTCGAGCGTGCGGCGCGCCAACTGGCCCGCGGCCAGGAGCAACTGGTGTTGCTGCTGCTGACGGCCATTGTAACCTACCTGACCCGCGGGCAGATAAAGGCGGGCACTCAGAGGAATATGGAAACGCCCGCCATACGCAGTGCCCGGCTGCAGGCGGAAATGTCCAACAAGCAACTGGCCGCCTGGCTGGCAAAGAACGAGCAAAAGCTGCTGGCACATGCTGAACTTCAAGCACGTGACGCCACACCATTCAAGCGTGCAGAGACTGAACCACTACCTGCCAACGGACGCTCTCGCGAGCTATCGCAGAAGGCTGTTGAGCCGCCAAAACCCAAATACAAACCTGGATTCACCGAAGAAGATATTCTTGCAATCGCCAAAGGCGAAAGGCCCGACCCCACCACTTATCTAGACCCAGATTATGTCGCGCAACACTTGGCCCAATTCGAAAATGGCGCCTCACGCTTCATGACCCAGACCAACCTTGAGAAATACGGCATCGCACAGAGAGATGGTACGTCGTTCATCATGCCAGGCCACGAAGCAACCGAACTACTTGCCAAGACAGCAGGTGACAAGCGCGCGTTGGAGCAAGCCCTTGGCTTGCCTGAGAATTTTCTTGATACCAATGCACTGGTCCGGGTAGACATCCCTGATCCGAAGCAGTTGAATCTACGGATTCCATCAGGAAATGAAGCCGGTGCAAACGAATTCTGGATCCCTGGTGGCAAGCTACCTGACGGCAACAGTGAAGCCGTCATAGACGCGGCGGGTATTTCCGCCAAGATGTTCAGCACCTCTCCCCTTTTTTGAAGGCCCCCTATGAAATTCAAAGATCTTTTCATCAGTCGTCAACACATGTACTCAATCGGCATCGAAGAAGACGCTGGCCAGTATTACGTTTCGTTCCCCGTCAGCAACGGCATGGTTGACTACGAAGAATATTACGCCATCGCTCCAGCTACATTTGATGCCTTCATGGATGATCCTGATGCGGCGCTGGCTTTCGTGATAAAATGCCGCAAAAGACAACTCGATGAATTACTAATCATCAAGCCAGGAAAAAATCGGGGCACGGCCATCTAGTGCCACATAGATAAATGCTGACTAAATCCGACATTGCATGAACGTTTGACCCTGCCAACAAATGAGTGGCGCCCTCTTACGTTGCGGTGAAGTGGTGCATTTCCTTACCCCAATCAGGACTGACCATGAACACCGAAACACTCAAGCAAAAATTACTCAAGCTTCGCTTGATCATCGACAGCCTGATGGCGCAAGACCCTGCCGCGATGAAGCTGAGCGTCGAACTGGAGCCACTGCTGAAAGCCGCAGGCCATTAGCCCCATGCCTCCAAGTGAAAACGGCCAAGAATCGTACACATATCGATACAACTCATGCACATCACGTGGACCGAACTCCATTCCGTGGAACGATGCAAATAACCTGTATCGGAAATAACCTTTCAAACTAATATGAGCAGGTGAGAGATGAAACCAGCCACACCACTGGAGTATGTAGATAACGCAATTGCGCTGGCGATTGACCGACAAAAGCGCATTCCTGGCTTTACGGTTTACGCGACTATAGTCGACCAGTTAAAGTACATCAGGGCAGTTTTCGACGGTACCGAAAAGGATAAATCCAAGCTGCACAGGCTAACGATTGGAGCTGTTGCATCGAAGGAATTCGAGGAAAATGACCCGGAGCTGGCCAGGGTATTGAAGGACGCTTACTACGTGGCCATTCAGTCGGCCCGCGGCTTGACGATTCAACTACCTGATTGAACTCGGCCACTCGCGAGTTCATACCTTGGTTGATTACGAAGAGTACTATTGGACCGAACAGGCACCGTTCGTTGTCTAGCTGCAGCGGCCGAGCACCGCCCCTGCGATGGTCAGCAAGGGCCGGAAACGCCAGATGGACCATGAGTTGATCTACCCGCCAAGCGCCTATCGAGGTCGAGCGCGCAAGACTCTCAATGCGCCACGCTATGGCATCCAAAAACATCGCGGGTAGAATTGCCGACGAGCTTTACGATGAAGCCAAGTGGTGGGTCATCCGCAAGCTGCGCCCCGACGGGATAGACTTGCCTACCTGGCCAAGCGCCCTCAGGCTGCCATCGATGCCCTCACTGCCATCGCCCCCACGTTCAACCTGCCCAAGCTCTGCGAATGAATACACGCTCCTCACAATTGTCACCCGGGCTTACGCCTCTCAAGATGAGGCTGCTGGCCGTCGCCATGTTCATCGTATTGCTCCTGGTAGGGGCCGTCTCGCTTTATGCCTATACCAACTACCTGTTCCCGCTGTACGGCAGGCTGCTTCGTGGCGCTCCGGTCGTGGAAACACCGTACCTCGCGTTCGGCCTGCTCATGGCGCCACCGGCACTCGCCATCCTGCTCGTTGGCAGCGCGACCTGCGCCTGGACCGGCAAGAAGTTCGACCCACCCCCTGCATCCCGACTGCACCGCTTCCAGGCGTTGATGTTCGGGATATCGATTAAAACGCTGATCCATGTCGTCCCTGCGGTGATGATTCTGACTACGGGGGCTTTGCTGGCCAGGGGTTATACGCCCTGCTCGAAGCTGCTGATATCGGGTTCTGCCTGGCAGTTGTTCTGGGTCAATGATGATCGGGTGTGCTTCAAGCCGGATCACTACATCAACGACAACTGGCCATGCAAGGTCATCGACGGCAAGGACATTTGCGTCCAGGTCGATGGGCGGTGAGTTGCCTACCTTGGTCAGGCTCAAAGCGAGTACGGCGGAGAAAACCGACAAGGTGACAGTTGATAAGCCGCAGCAACTTGGAGACGGGGCGACGTGGACGTACAGCGGCGCCCCTCTGGACTATGCATACTCGGGCATTAAATGGACAAGCACACACTGAAAATTACAGCCAGAGCGCTTCGCGAAAAGCTTGAAACTATCAAGGACCAGAATCCTGACGCCATGACCATGCTCAACCTGCTTCGCGACCTTCTGTTGAAATCTGAGAACGGTGAAATCCACGCACCTTTAGAGGCGCGAGACATCTCCTGGTATCGTTATCTACAGGAAACAAACTTACAAGACGACCATGAACTTAGCGAGGCTTTTGCCAAATTCTATATGGCGTTAATCAATGGACAAGAATGGAGTTCATTTAAAAAATTCCAGGTTAAAAGCCACTGAGCATAAACTGACCTGTTAACGCTCGACCTACTGCGATTTTGCCGGGCTGCAGTTGACGCGTTGAGAGCCATTACCTGATCAAAGGTGCTATCACTCACTGCCAGATAGCAGCTCGTCCATTTCATCCCCCTGAGGCGCGAGTTCAAACAACCGGCTTGCCAGTTCACAAATGTGCCGCGACCAGGCAACCTTGGCCACCCATTCCGGCGGCATGCCCGACACCCCATACAAGGCGCCCGCAATCTGCCCTGCCGTCGCCGCCACGCTGTCGGCATCATCGGCAAGGTTGGCAGCCAACAGAATCGCATCCCTGAAATTGTCCGTATTCCACACAGCCCAGAGCGCTGCTTCCAAGGTATCGACCACATACCCTGACGAGCGAATCTGCTCACGGGTTTTGTGCTTGTACTCCCCGGCATTGATGATCAAGGCCCGGGGCTGCAGGGGGCGCACCTTCGGCGACAACGCCTCTTCCTTGTCCGCGCCATTGAGCGCCAAATGCAGCTGTGCACCGAACAACTTGCAGCACTCCGAGACCTCAATCGCGCGATGGGTCACGCTGCTCTGCGTCACACTCTCCCACCAGGTTGCCGACAGCGAGTGGCGTCGGAAAATGGCCGTAGGCGCGAGCCGTATCAACGAACCGTTGCCCGCTGTCGAGGCCTCGAGATTGCCCATCCACGCAAGCCCTTGGGCCTCCCACCCTTCCAGGGCTCGGCGGGTGACATTGCCGATGTCGAAGCAGCGGCCATTGGCGCTGTTTTCGCCCTGCCGGTACCAGCGCACCATGGCATCGGCAAAGGTCGCGAAATCGAACTTGCCTTGGCTTGCGTAGGTGTCTGCCAGGCACAGCGCCATGCTGGTATCGTCGGTCCACTCACCTGGCGCGAGGCGGAACGGCCCACCGCCGACCATGTCGCTGATCTGCCCCTGATCGCGGCGCCGGAACTCCAGGGTGGTGCCTACCGCATCACCAATCGCCAGGCCCAGCAATGCACCCTGCGCGCGGTCTATCGCCTGGCCTGGTGTCAACGTGCAGGATCGGTCGCTCAGCCAGGCGGGCTTTGTCAGCGGCAGCCTTGGTGCGTCGGGCTCCGGCATGTAGGCCATGCGCTGTTGCAACTGCGGCGATAGTTCGGGGAGCAAATGGGCGTAACGCTTTGCGTAGTCGCTCAGGATTGCATCCGGGCTTCTCAGGTCGATCATGCTGATTCCTTGCAGTAGGTTGCTCTCGTCCATGCGCTCATTTTGCTTGACCTGCACTACTCCGGCAATGACCCGAGCAGGCCGCCGACCATGAGGATGGCACCGGCTACGCCGGTGTTCGCGGGTGAACCCGCTCCCACAGGGGCCGTGCAGGTTTCACGGTTTTGGCTGAGGCAATTGTTGCTGCAGGTAGGGCACAAACCCTGGGGCCGGCGCTGTTCCTGTGGGAACGGGCGTGCCCTCTCCCACAGTGATCGCGCACGTTTTCAAGGTTTTCGGTAAGACCGTTGCCTGTGCAGGTGCGGCACAGGCCCGGGGGTCGACGCTATTTCCGAGGGAGCGCGCGAGCTTTCAAAAGTCACCATCCAAACGGATGAATCACGCCTGATAACACTCTTTCCGCGCGGCACATTCCGTCGCATTGCCATCATCCTGAGGCGCCTCGCCAACACCTCCGCGAGAAAGCGGTCAGCGCAAAAAATGAGACCGGATTCACTTTTTGAAAAAAACTTTTGCTAACGATTTTCATCGCTTTCCAGCCCCTTTCGTACCCAGTCTTTAGGGCTTGAGCCCCCATCTCCTGCGCCCAAGACACGCTGTCAATATCACAGCGCCATTATTGCGCAGCGTCACAAAACGGGGAAAAAATCGCCCCCCTCGCCGGAACTTCTTCCGCAGCGAGGTGCCCTACTCGGCATTGCTGGCAACACAATATTCATATGCCAGCACTCAAATTCGCTGCAGCCGAAAGGCGATTTTTCAAGTCCACGCCACCGGCGTTTCAGGACGATCAAGCAGGCACATGGACGATGCACCAATGACACAGACATTCGATGTCGAAGCACTGATCAAGCTGCGTAGCCAGACGCGGGCGATCTCCGATGCGCTGAAGGCGCAGGCGGCGGATTACCTTGCCACCGTGGCACCGCTGATCCGTCCACAAACCCTGTTTGGCGAATACCTGCAAGGCGCACAGCGAAGCAGCGGGCGCGAAACCCAGGGCCACTTCCAGGCCCTGGTCGAACTCTACGAACGTATCGGCTCGGCCGCGCCGTTCCAGCTGGTCACCGAGCTGGAAGTACCGCTCAACCTGATCAGCACCACCCCCGAACTGTTCCCGCTGGAATACGACAAGACCCTGGAACACAGCGGCCAGGTCATCCGCATCACCAGCCCGACCCGCTGGGTAGTGGGCTTCCACGCCTTCGACCTGGCGCGGTTTCGCAATGTCATCAAAGACCCCAACCGCAGCAGCGCCGAGCTGTACCGCTTCGTGGTGCACTACCTGGTGCTGTTCTACTGCCTGAGCAAGTCGCCTGGCCTTGGGCGGCTGTTCGAGGGCTTGCGCTACGGCCTGAGCTTCGAGCGCCTGAAGGGCTTTGGCGACCTGCCGTTCTGCGTCATCAGCTCGCCGGTGCGCTCGGAACTTCCCGACGACTCGGTCATCCGCAGCAGCACGCAGATTGCCGGCAACACCAGCTTCGAAGAACTGGTAGGCCGGGACAACATCCTGGAAATGAACGACGAAATCCGTCAGCGCCTGCTGCTGACGATCGAAGGACTGTAACGCGCAGCGCCCGGCACCGGGCCGCGCAATGATTCGCAGCGAATTGCTCGCACTGGAGAACACGATGGCGAAGAAGGAAAGCACTCAGCACAAACTCGACCGCGTTCGCGCGCCTCGGGTCCATATCACCTACGACGTGGACATCGGCGATGCCATCGAGAAAAAGGAGCTGCCCTTCGTCGTCGGCGTACTGGGTGATTTCTCCGGCAACCCGCTGGAGCCGCTGCCCAAGCTCAAGGACCGCAAGTTCGTGTACATCGACCGCGACAACTTCAACGGTGTGCTCAAGGGCATCAAGCCACGCCTGACCTACCGCGTCGACAACACCCTGGCCAAGAACGGTACCCAGCTGGGCGTGGAGCTGAACTTCAACAGCCTCGAAGACTTCGAGCCACAGAACGTGGTCAAGCAGGTCGAGCCGCTGCGCAAGCTGCTGGAAGTGCGCAACAAGCTGGCCGACCTGCGCAACAAGATGGGCGGCAACGACAAGCTCGAAGAGCTGCTGATGGACGTGCTGCAGAACACCGAAAAGCTCAAGACCTTGGGCAAGGAATTCGGCCGTGAAGCCGAAGTGAAAGACCCGTCCAGCGACGATCGCGCCTGAGCAGGAGCCCGAACATGACCGACAAGCAAACCGCACCGCAACAGGCCGGCGACCTGGTCGAAGTGGAAAACTTCGCACCACAGCCCTCGCTGCTCGACAGCATCATTTCGCAAAGCCGCGTGGCCCGCTCCGACACCGAGCGTAACCGCACCCGCGACCTGATTGGCGAACTGGTGAACCAGGTGCTCGAGGGTGAGATGACCCCGAGCAAGGACCTGATCGCCGTGCTCGATTCGCGCATCGCCGAAATCGACGCGATGCTCTCCGAGCAGATGAACGAGATCATGCACGCCCGCGAGTTCCAGCAGCTGGAAGCCTCCTGGCGCGGCCTGAAATACCAGGTAGACCAGACCGAGACCAGCACCACACTGAAGATCCACCTGCTCAATGCCTCGAAGAAAGACCTGGTGCGCGACCTGAAGGCCGCCAGCGAATTCGACCAGAGCGCACTGTTCAAGAAGGTCTACGAAGAAGAGTACGGCACCTTCGGTGGCGCACCTTTCGGCATGTTGATCGGTGACTACGAGTTCAACCGCAACCCCGAAGACATGTACCTGCTCGAAGAGATCTCGCACGTCGCGGCGGCGGCGCACGCGCCGTTCATCTCGGCCGCTTCGTCCGAGCTGTTCGGCTGGGACTCGTTCACCGAAATGTCCGGCCCACGTGACCTGGCGAAGATCTTCGACACCGTGGAATACGCCAAGTGGAAGTCGTTCCGCGCCTCGGAAGACTCGCGCTACGTCGGCCTCACCCTGCCCCACGTGCTCGGTCGCCTGCCGTATGGCCCGGATACCACGCCGGTGGAAGAATTCAACTTCGTCGAAAGCGTCGATGGCCGCGACCACAACAAGTACCTGTGGATGAACGCCGCCTACGCCCTCGGCACCCGCGTCACCGATGCCTTCGCCCGCTACGGCTGGTGCGTGGCCATCCGCGGCGTGGAAGGCGGCGGCCTGGTCGAAGGCCTGCCGACCCATACCTTCAAGACCGACGACGGCGAAATCGCCCTCAAGTGCCCGACCGAAATCGCCATCACCGACCGCCGCGAAAAAGAGCTGTCGGACCTGGGCTTCATCCCCCTGGTGCACTGCAAGGGCACCGACTATGCCGCGTTCTTCGGCACCCAGTCGGCGCAGAAACAGAAGCAGTACAACACCGACATCGCCAACGCCAACGCACGCCTGTCGGCCCAGCTGCAATACATCTTCGCCACTTCGCGCATCGCCCACTACATGAAGGCGATCATGCGCGACAAGATCGGCAGCTTCGCCTCGCGCATGGATGTCGAGCGCTTCCTCAACCAGTGGCTGGCCAGCTATGTGCTGCTCGACGATACCGCCAGCCAGGAGGCCAAGGCCAAGTTCCCGCTGCGCGAAGCCCGCGCCGAGGTGTTCGAAGTGCCCGGCAAGCCAGGCGTGTACAAGGCCGTGACCTACTTGCGCCCGCACTACCAGCTGGATGAGCTGACCGCCTCGCTGCGGCTGGTTGCCGAGCTGCCACAGGGCGCGCGCGGCTGACAGGCCGTTGTGTACAGGGATGACACATGAGTAACCAGGCCCGACTGCTGCCCTCGCTGCTCGACCGACTGCTGGACGACCGTCCCTACCAGTCGGTCGAGCCCGCAGCGCAGCGCACCTGCTCGCTGGCCGAGTACAAGGCCAGCATCGTCCGCGACCTCGAAGTACTGGTGAACACCCGCCAGTCCCTGGTCGCCGAAGAGCTCGACGGCTTCAGCCAGCTCGGTGGTTCCATCCTTGAATACGGCATGCCGGACTTCATCAGCCGCAGCGTGCTCGACCCGCACGATCGTCGCCTGATCCAGCAACAGCTGGAACGGGCGATCAGCACCGGAGACCGGCGCTTTCGCCGGGTCCGTGTTCAGCTGTTGGCCCAGCAGAACGGCCACCGCATGTTGACCTTCCGCGTGGACGCCGTGTTGCGTCTGCAGGACATCAGCCGCCAGGTGTCATTCGACGCCGTGCTGCAGGTCAACACCCAGGAATACAAAGTGCAGAACCTCAACTGATGCTCGACGAACTGCTGCCCTACTACGAAAAGGAACTGTCGCACCTGCGCTTTCTCGGCCAGGAGTTTGCCGCGCAGTACCCGAAGATCGCTTCGCGGTTGCTGATCGAGGGCGACAACTGCGAAGACCCGCACACCGAGCGCCTGATCGAGGCGTTCTCGTTCCTGTCTGCGCGGGTGCACAAGAAGCTCGATGACGAGTTTCCGGAGATCGTCGAATCCTTCCTCGAGGTGCTGTACCCCCACTACCTGCGCCCTACTCCGTCGATGTCGATTGTCGAACTGAGCCTGGGCAGGCACGAAAAAGTCACCGAAGCCTACCGCGTGGCGCGCCATACCGAGATGCATGCCAATCCCGTGGAAGGCGTGGTGTGCAAGTTCCGCACCTGCTACCCGGTAGAGCTGTGGCCGATTGCCGTGCAGCAGGCCTCGTTCACGGAAATGGAACGTTCGGCCTTCAACGGGCACAGCGCCGACCTGGTCGCTCGTCTGCGCATCCGCCTGGCAGCCACGGGCGATGCCCTGTTCGGGCAGATGGACATGAACCGCCTGCG
Organism: Pseudomonas sp. GLN_2; assembly: GCF_043106005.1. Classification (NCBI taxonomy): domain Bacteria; kingdom Pseudomonadati; phylum Pseudomonadota; class Gammaproteobacteria; order Pseudomonadales; family Pseudomonadaceae; genus Pseudomonas; species Pseudomonas sp. GLN_2. The sequence continues at coordinate 15,525 of NZ_JBICMC010000021.1, forward strand.
GTTCTTCCTCGACGGCGAAGCGACCCTGATGCTGCAGCTGTACGAACTGCTGTTCAACAACCTCGCCAAGGCCACGCTGAGCTTCGATGACCAGGGCCGCAGCCGCGAAGTGGCGCTGCCGGCCGACGCCCTGAAAGCCGTGGGCTACGCCCGTGACGAAGGCCTGGTGGATTACTCCGAACGCTCATTCCTGGGCTACCGCCTGCTGCACGAGTATTTCACCTTCCCCGACAAGTTCATGTTCTTCGACCTCAGTGGATTTGCCCGCATCCTGCAGGGCAAGGCCATCGAGCAGGTAGAGCTCAACTTCTATTTCTCCGACTACGACCTCAGCGAGCGCCTGGCGCGGCTGACCCAGAACATCGGGCGCAACAACTTCAAGCTCAACTGCACGCCGATCATCAACCTGTTCCGCCAGCAGGCCGAGCCGATCAAGCTGACCCACACCCAGCACGAATACCAGGTCACCCCTGATACACGGCTGCACAACGCTGCAGAAGTGGTCTCGATCGACCGGGTACGGCGGGTTCGCAAACTCGGCGGTATCGACCAGGTCGCCACCTGCCAGCCGTTTTTCGAACCCCGGGGCGAGCAAGACCCACACAGCAGCTTCTGGGTTGCGCGCCGGCGAAACCAGGGTGACGCCACTGCCATGAGCATCCGCGTGGTCGACCGCGATCTGGAACTGATCGACGCCAGCAGCGACACCCTCAGTATCGGCCTTACCTGCAGCAACCGCGACGTGCCGCTGATGCTGCCGTTCGGTGGCGAACGGGGCGATTTCACCATTCCCGCCAACTCGGTGATCAAGGACATCCGCTGCCTGCGCAAGCCCACCGCCACGGTGCGCGTACCCTTGGGCAAAGGCCTGATCTGGCGGTTGATCGCCCACCTGTCGCTGAACCATCTGTCGCTGGTCAGCCAGGGCCGGGAAGTGCTGCTGGAGCTGTTGTCGCTGTACAACTACCGCAATGTCTCCGCCATTCGCAAACAGATCAACGGCATCAAGGCGATCAGCAGCGAACCGGTGGTCGCGCGCATTGGCCACCCGCGGCCAAATTTCGTGCGCGGCGTCGGCATCACCCTGACCCTGGACGAAAGCCAGTTCATCGGCAGCGGCGTGTTTCTGTTCGGCAAAGTGCTGGACCACTTCTTCGGCCAGTACTGCTCAATGAACAGCTTCACCCAGCTGACCCTGCGCACCCAACAACGAGAAAAGAGAGTCGTACAATGGCCAGCACGCACCGGCGATCAGCCCCTGGTCTGATCGATCAGGCCCGAGCCGAGCCGCACCGATTCGAATTCTTTCAATTGGTGCGCCTGCTCCGCCTGCACTACAGCCGCACCGGGCGCATGGACCTGGCAACCCGGCCGCACGAAGACCCGCTGCGTTTTCGTACCCAGCTGTCGCTGGCGTTCCCGGCCAGCGAGGTCAGCGACCTGCACTTCGAGCGCGAAGGCAAGGTGTCGCCGGCCGGCTTGCCGCTGTCGGAAGTGCAGGTCACCTTCATGGGCCTGGTCGGGCCGTCAGGCGTGCTGCCACGCCCGTACACCGAGCTGCTGCTCGAGCGCCACGTGCAGTATCGCGACGATGCCGCCCATGCGTTTCTCGACATCTTTTCGCACCGCATGACCACGCTGTTCTACGAGGCCTGGCAAAAATACAAATTCCACATCGAGCACGAGCGCAATGGCACCTCAGGCTTCGATGGCTACCTGCTCAACCTGGTTGGCCTCGGGCCGCGCGCCCAGAAGCTGAAGTTCGAAGAGCAACCGTCAGCATTGCGTCGTGAGCTGTTCAGCTATTTTGCCGGCCTGCTCAGCCAGAAGCCGCGCAATGCGCTGAACCTTGAACGCATGCTCGGCTTCTATTTCTCGCTGCCGATCAAGGTCCAGCCGTTCGCCGGGCGCTGGCTGCACCTGCAGCCCGAACAATGCACCCAGCTTGGCCGCCGCAATGCCCAGCTCGGCCACAGCGCCGTCGCCGGCAACCGGGTCTGGGACTACCAGTCGTGCATCCGTATCGAGCTGGGCCCGCTGAACCTGGCCGACTACCAGCGCTTCCAGCCAGGCACCAACTGCTACCGCAAGCTGGTCGAGCTGGTGCGCTTCTATATAGGTGCCGAACTGGATTTCGAAATTGCCCCGCGCCTCAAGCGCGAGGCGGTGCCACGCGCCCAACTGGGCCGCAGCGGCAATGTCGCCCTGGGCTGGCTGGGTTGGCTCAAACGCCCTGGTCGTGACGCGGAGCCTTCGCGTTGCGCCGTCTTCCACATTCCTTACGATGGGGTCGCCTTGTGAACCTGAAGTCTCTGTTCGCCAAGCTCAACGAAACCAGCCGCACGGCCACCGAAAGCGCGGCGGCCCTGTGCCTGTCGGAGCACCATTACGAGGTGGAAGTGGAGCACCTGCTGCTGCAGTTGCTCGACAACAACGACAGCGACCTGGCGCCGATCCTGCGCCACTACGAGGTCGTCGCCGAACGCCTGCAGGCGCAGCTGGTCACCGCCCTGGGCACCTTCAAGAAAGGCAATACCCGCACCCCGGCGCTGTCGCCACACATTACCCGCATGATCGAGCAAGCCTGGTTGCTGGCCTCGATCGAATACGGCGTAGCCCAAGTGCGTAGTGCCCACCTGCTGCAGGCCCTGCTTGACGATGCAGAACTGCGTCGCGTTGTGATCGCCTCGGCACCGGAGCTGGAAAAAATCAACGCCGATGACCTGCGCCTGAACCTTGCCGCGCTGGTGGAGGGTAGCGCCGAGTCCAGGCAGGCCAGCCCGCTGGCCAGCCCAGCGGCACCAGTGAGCACGTCGAGCAAGGCCAGCGGCAAGACCCCAGCGCTGGACCAGTACACGGTCAACCTTACCCAAAGTGCCCGCGAAGGCCGCATCGACCCGGTGCTGGGCCGTGAGTTCGAAGTACGGCAGATGGTCGACATCCTCACCCGCCGCCGACAGAACAACCCGATCCTCACGGGCGAAGCCGGGGTCGGCAAAACCGCCGTGGTCGAAGGCCTGGCGCTGCGCATCGCCCAGGGTGACGTGCCGGCGGTGCTCAAGGACGTTGCCCTGCACACCCTCGACCTGGGCCTGTTGCAGGCCGGCGCCGGGGTCAAGGGCGAGTTCGAGAACCGCCTCAAGGCTGTGATCGAAGAGGTCAAGCGCAGCCTGCACCCGATCATCCTGTTCATCGACGAAGCCCACACCCTGATCGGCTCCGGTGGCCAGGCCGGGCAGAACGATGCCGCCAACCTGCTCAAGCCGGCCCTGGCCCGAGGCGAGTTGCGCACCATCGCTGCCACTACCTGGGCCGAATACAAGAAGTACTTCGAGAAGGACGCCGCCCTCGCCCGCCGCTTCCAGGTGGTCAAAGTGGAAGAGCCCGACGAAGACAAGGCCATTCACATGCTGCGCGGCCTGCTCGGCAAGATGCGCGAGCACCACAAGGTGGCGGTGATGGACGAAGCGCTGGTGCAGGCGGTACGCCTGTCCAACCGCTACATCACCGGCCGCCAGCTGCCCGACAAGGCGGTCAGCGTGCTCGACACGGCCTGCGCGCGCATTGCCCTGGCGCAATCTTCGCTGCCCGGCGCACTGGAAGACTGCCGCCGGCAGATCGACAACCTGCAAGCAGAAATCGGCGTGCTCGGCCACGAAGCCGGCAAGGGGCACGACCATGCCCGCCGCCTGGAAGCGCTGCAGGCTGCCCTGCAGGCCGAGCAGCAACAAGAACAGCAACTCAATGCCCAGTGGCAGCAGGAGCTGGAGCTGGTCGAACAGCTCAAGGCGCTGGACGCCGCCAACGATGCCGACGCCCAGCAGCTCAATACCCTGCGTGCCGAGCTGGCGCGCGTGCAAGGCGACCAGCCACTGGTCCATGCGCTGGTCGACAGCGGCGCCATCGCCCAGGTCATCAGCGGCTGGACCGGCATCCCGCTGGGCAAGATGCTGCGTGACGAAATCGATACCGTGCAGCGCCTGCCGGCCCTGCTTGGTGAACGCGTGCTGGGCCAGGACCACGCCCTGCACGAGATCGGCAAGCGCATCAAGATTTCCCGAGCGCGCATGGAAGACCCGAACAAACCGATTGGCGTGTTCCTGCTGCTCGGCCCCAGCGGCGTCGGCAAGACCGAAACCGCCCTGGCCCTGGCCGACACCTTGTACGGCGGCGAGCGCAACCTGATCACCATCAACATGTCCGAGTACCAGGAGGCCCACACCGTGTCGAGCCTCAAGGGCTCGCCACCCGGCTACGTCGGCTACGGCGAAGGCGGCGTGCTGACCGAAGCGGTGCGCCGCAAGCCGTACAGTGTGGTGCTGCTCGACGAGGTGGAAAAAGCCCACCCCGACGTGCTCGAACTGTTCTTCCAGGTGTTCGACAAGGGCGTGTTGGACGATGGCGAGGGCCGCGAGATCAATTTCCGCAACACGGTGATCATCCTCACCTCCAACACCGGCACCGAGCGCATCATGCAGACCTGCCTGAACGCCACCGAGCTGCCGACGCCCGAGGCGATCGTCGAGGACCTGCGCGACCAGCTCAACCATGTGTTCAAGCCGGCCTTCCTCGGTCGCCTGAGCATCGTGCCGTTCTACCCGGTGCAGGACCAGATTCTCGAGCGCATCGTCGCCCTCAAGCTCGAACGCATCGCCAAGCGCTTCGCCCGCAACCACCAGGCCGAGCTCAGCTATGACCAGGCGCTGGTCAAGGCCATCGCCGCGCGCTGCACCGAGGTCGACAGCGGCGCACGCAACATCGACAACATCCTGTCCCAGACCCTGATGCCCGAACTCGCCCAGCGCGTGCTCGAGCGCATGGCCCAGGACGCGCCGATCCAGCACCTTGCGATCGAGCTGGGCAGCGATGGCGATTTCGCCTATCGCCTGGCCTGACCAGTACCCGGAGGTTTTGCCGTCATGCAACACAAGCACATCGTCCTCAAACGCCTGACCGCAGCCGCCTTGCTGGTAGCGCTGGCCGGCTGCGGGGTCACCGACCGTATCGGCAAGCGCATGGAAGACAGCTGGGCGGCCGACATGCTGGCCGACAGCGAAAAGGTCATCCTGACCTCCGACGGCGGCAACCAGCTCAACCCCGACGCCGAGGGCAAGCCGCTGTCGGTGGTGATGCGCGTGTATCAGCTGACCGACCTCGAGCGCTTCGCGGCTACCGATGCCGAGACCCTGTGGGACGCCCCGCAAAAAGCCTTGGGCAACACCCTGGTGGAAACCCGCGAGATCACCCTGCTGCCCGGCATTGGCCAGATCGACCAGTGGCCGCTGGCCAAGAACGCGCGCTACGTCGGCGTGGCGGCGTTCTTCCGCGATGAGCAGGACGCGCGCTGGAAAGTCGCCTTCGACGCCAACTCGCTGCGCAAGGACGGTATCTGGTTCTCCTCCGACGGCCTGCGGGTACTGGTGGACAACACCGAAATCAGCGCCATGCGGGGCGTGGACGTACTGAACAAACCGCCGACCGCCGACCAGCTTGCCGCTGCGCAGAAGGCCAAGGGTGCCGACGCGACCCTCACCGACAAGGTGCAGGACGCGGCCATCGACAAAGCCACCGACGCCGCCAGCCAGTCGGCCAGCAACGCCATGGATTCAACCTTCAACTCTCTAGTGGATAGCGTCAAATGAGCAAGCAGAGCCGGGTGATGTGGTCGGAAGGCATGTTCCTGCTGCCCCAGCACTTCCAGTATCAGGACGAATTCCATCAGCACCAGTTGGCTGAGGCGACCCTGCGCAGCACCCCTTTCCATTGGGGGGTTCAGGCGCTGCAGGTGGACGAGGACGCCCTGGCCAATGGTTCACTGCAGCTCAAGCGCCTGAAGCTGGTGTTCCCCGATGGCAGCCTCTACGACGCGCCGCAGCACGATCCGCTGCCGGCCGCGCGCGACCTCAAGGACCTGCTCAAGGCCAACGACCTGAAGGTGTATGCCGCGCTCAAGCTTCCCGAGCCATTCGGCCTCAACTACGTCGAGGATGGCCACGAACACAAGGCCGCACGGCGTTTCCGCAAGCAGTTCGACACCCTGCCCGACCTTAATGAAGGCGAGCTGGAAAACGAAATCACCAGCTTGCGCCTGAACGTCGTACTGCTGGTCGACGGTGACAGCCTCGACGGTTACAGCCACTGCCCACTGGCCAAGCTGACACGCAACAGCATGGGCGGTTTCAACGTTGACCCACATTTCGTCCACCCCACCTTGCACCTGGGCAGCCACGAGACCATTGCCGGCATCGGCAAGCGCCTGCTCGGTGCCCTGCAGGCCAAGAGCAAAGCGCTTTCCGGCCGGCGCCGCGAGCGCGCCGACCAGATCGCCGAGTTCGGCTCCAGCGATGTGACCCTGTTCTGGCTGCTGAACACGGTCAACCGTGCCCACCCGCAGCTGGCGCATTTACTGGCCCACCCGCGCCTGCACCCGGAGCGCCTGTACCTGTTCCTGGCGGACCTTGCCGGCGGCCTGCTGACCTTCACCCTGGACACCCAGCTCAGCGACATCCCCGAGTACGACCACCACGACCCGGCCGCGTCGCTGGTCAAGCTCGACGAAATGATCCGGGTGATGCTCGACAACGTCGTGCCCAACCAGTGCATTGTCATCAACCTGACCCAGACCAAGCCATCGCACTGGCAAGGCCAACTGCACGACCCGCGCCTGGCCGAAGCCGACTTCTATATCGCCGTGCACGCCGACATGCCCGGTGCCAGCCTGCTGGAGCTGGTGCCCCGTGCCTTCAAGGTCGGTTCGCCGGAAGACATTGAAGTGGTGGTCAACAGCGCCATGCCGGGTGTCACCCTCAATCATGCCGCGCGGCTGCCGAACGCGATTCCGGTGCGCCTGGACAACCAGTACTTCGCCATCGAGCCACACGGCACTGTGTATGAGCGAATGATCAGCGCCCAGGCCATCTGCTTCTATGCGCCCAGCGCCTTTACCAACCTCAAGCTTGAACTGATGGCGGTGCTCAAATGACCGAAGCCGTACTGCAACAGGGCGCCGTCCCGGCCGCCAGCGACAAACCGACGCTCAAGGACCTGGTCCAGGACTTCATCAGCATGGCGTTGATCGTACGTCGCGGCCGCCAGGTCACCTCGGTGCAGGCCTTCGAAGGTAGCGTCGAACGCTTCTTCGCCAACCTGGAACGTGATGCCCGTGCCGCCAACTATAGCGTCGAGCAGGTCAAGGACACCCAATACGCGTTGTGCGCCTTCCTCGACGAAAGCGTACTGCGCTCGGATGACAACGCGCTGCGTCGGCACTTTGAACTGCAGCCGTTGCAGTTCCGCTATTTCGGCGTGCATCTGGCCGGCGAAGGGTTCTTCGAGAAGGTCGATGGGCTGCGCGCCGACGTCAAGCAGAACATCGACGTGCTCGAGGTCTACCACCTGTGCCTGGCACTGGGCTTCGAGGGCAAGTTCAGCCTCGGCCAGAAGGACCAGCTGCGTTACCTGGCCAATACCCTGGGCCAGGATATTGCCCGCTACCGCAAGGCGCCCAAAGCCCTGTCACCGGACTGGGCACTGCCCGACCAGGTGTCGCAGATGCTGCGCCATGAAGTACCGCTGTGGGTGTATCTGGCGCTGATCGCGTTGGTCTGCGTCGCCGTGTACCTGACGCTGGACTGGTTGCTGGACAAGGACGTCGCCGCCCTGTCCGAACAAATCCGCCAGCTGTTCAGTGCCTGAGCACATACCAGGTAGCCGAGTCAGGAAGACATGAAAACATTACTGCGTCTGTTGAAAAGTTTCTGGGTGCTGCTGCCATTGCTGTGGCTGGCTAGCCTGTTGATTTGCTGGCTGGCCGCGCCGCTGGTGCCGTGGCTGCGTCATCACGTGCCTGAAGCGCTGGCAATCATCAGTGCCTGCTTCCTGCTGGTAATCGTGCTGCGCCAATACCAGCGCATTCGCGCCGAACACAACCTGGAGAACCTGCTGCAGATCGAGGTCGACCGCTCGTGGAATGCCACTGGCGAGTTCCGTGACCAGCAGGTGCTGCGTGAGCGCCTGAAGCACGCCATCGCCATGCTGCGCACCGACCGCTCCGCGGGTGGCGGCGGCAAGGCGGCCCTGTCCGACCTGCCCTGGTACCTGGTGGTCGGCATGTCGGCGGCCGGCAAGACCTCGCTGCTGACCCATTCCGGCCTGTCGGCCAGCATCGCTACGGCCAACGACAGCGAAAGCGGCACCCAGCACTGCGACTGGTACTTCAGCCCCGACGCCGTGATGATCGACACCGCCGGGCGCTACCTGCGCGACGACCAGTCGGCCAGCGAGTTCTCGGCCTTTCTGCGCATGCTGCGTAAGCAGCGCGGCAAAGCGGCGATCAATGGCTTGGTCCTGGTGGTCAGCCTGCCCGAACTGCTGGCAGCCAACAGCGATGAGCGCAATGCCCTGGCGGCCCAGCTGGTGGCCCGGGTGGAAGAATACGCCGAATGCCTCGATGCCAACCCGCCGGTTTACCTGATGCTGAGCAAGACCGACCAGTTGCCGGGCTTCAGCCAGGCTTTCGACGGCCTCGACCTGCACGAACGCCAGCAGCCGCTGGGCATGACCTTTGGCCTTTCGGAAATCCGCACCAACGGCCTGCACGCCGTGCTGCAGACGCGCCTGAAGAAGCTGCAGGCTCATATTCGCCAGCACGTCGACGCGCAGATGATCGCCCTCGGTGCCGAAGCCGACAGCACCCTGCTGAATTTCCCGCAGTACTTCGCCGCCCTCAGCGGTGTGCTCGAGCAATTCCTCGAACACTTCACCCGCGGCCATCGCGGCGGTGCCCCGCTGCTGCTACGTGGCCTGTACTTCACCAGTGCACTGCAGAACGGGCAGCAACTGGGGCAGGTCTATGAAGACGTCATCGCCGACGAATTCGCCCTGCAGGCCGCCTACGATGAGCAGGCCGGGCACGTCGGCAAGGCCCTGGGCAACCGCAGCTACTTCATCACCGACACCTTCCGCCAGGTGATCTTCCCCGACCGCGACCTGATCCTTTACCAGTCGCGCCTGGGCCGCCAGGCTGCGTTCAGCCCGCTGCTACTGGGCCTGGCCGCCGCCACCGGGTTGCTGTTCATCGGTTGGCAAGCGCTGTCGTTCGCCAATAACCGCCAGTGGCTGGACAGCCTGCGCGGGCAGCTGGCGCACATCGAACAGGCAGCAGACCGCGAGCAGCAGCTGGCCGCAGGCAAGGGCCTGGAAGTGCTGCGTGAACAGATGGCCAACGTCGAGGCCCATCGCCTGCAGGGAGTGCCCTTGCAGTTGGGTGGCGGCCTGTACCAGGGCGAGGCGATTCACCAGGTGACCCGCAGCGCCTATCTGGCGCAGCTGCGCAGCCAGGCGCTGGAACCGATCGCACGCAGCCTGCAGGTGCAGATGCGGGCGTTCAACACCTTCGCCAACGGTATCAATCAGGAGCTGGAATTCACCCCGGCCCCGCAGCCGAAGAAGCGCAATGGCAAGCCGCTGGCCCCTGCCATTGCGGCCAGGGCCCAGGCCGTGCTGGGCAACACCCGCGCTGGCGCCTATGCCGCCAAGGTCAACCTGGCCACTGCCAGCGATGGCGCCGAGCTGTCCGCCGCCACCGGTGGGCTGTCACTGTCCGAAGAAATGCTCGGGCGCCTGGACGAGCAGCAGGTGGCCTCGATCATCGAGGCCTACAACACCCTCAAGCTGTACCTGTTGCTGACCGAGCCCCAGGCCCATCCAGACCCGGCCTTCGTCGCTGCCAGCCTGCCCCAGGCGTGGGCCAGCGCCGCCGCCGAAGGCACCCCGGCCGACGCTGGCGTGATCGCGGAAAATGCCCCGCTGTACGTGCAGTTGCTGGAACAGGGGCAGGCGCCGTCGTTGCCGCGCAACGAACAGCTGATCAACGAAACCCGGCAGAACCTCAAGTCGTTCATGATCTCCAGCTCGCTGGTCGATCGCGAGTACCTGCGCCTGCAGCTCGAGTCGAGCCGGCAGTTCCCGGCGCTGAGCCTCAACGACCTGGTCCCGCAACCAGGCCGCACGCTGCTGTACGGAACCGCGGGTGTGCCGGCGATCTACACCCGCCAGGGCTGGGACACCTTCGTCAAGCCCGAGCTGATCAAGCTGGTGTCGGGCAACCTGCGCAACGAGTCGGACTGGGTGCTGGACGGCGAAGGCGGCGATGCCATCGTGCAGAAGGCCAACTTCGTGCGCGAGTTCATGACCCGCTACAAGCGCGACTACACCCAGGCCTGGTACAAGATGGTCAGCAGCGTTGGCGTGCGCCACTTCGCCGACCTGGCCTCGGCGACTCGGGAACTGGGGCTGTTGAGCGACGTGCAGAACTCGCCAGTGAAGAACCTGCTGCAGGCCGTCAACGACAATACCCAGTGGGACCTGCCGGTCAAACAAGCCATCCCGGCCCCCGGCACCAGCCGCGATGACGGTTTCTGGAGCAAGGTCACCGGTCTGTTCGACGCCAACGACACCCTGCCTGCCAACGTCGCCCCGGCCCTGCCGGCGGTGGACGACGGCAGCCTGGCCAAGCGCTTCGAGCCGGTGGCGCGGGTGTTCGCCGAAAACAACGCCGAAGGTGCCGACAGCACCATCATGGACCGCTACCTGGCCGCCTTGCGCAAACTCAAGGTGCGCATGAACAACATCCAGCGCTCGCAGGATGTGGGCAAGAGCAGCAAACAGTTGATCAGCGAGACCCTGGAAGGCCAGCCGAGCGAGATCACCACCGTGCGCAACTACGTGGAAAGCAGCGTCGACACCAGCCAGGATGGCCTGTCGCGCTCGCTGCAGGGGCTGTTCAGCCTGCCCATCCAGTATGCCTGGGCGACCCTGCGCGACCCGGCCGGCGAGCAGATCGCCAAGGCCTGGGCGCAGCAGATCGCCAAGCCCTGGGAGCAGGTCATGGCACACCGTTACCCGATTGCCGGCAGCAGCCGCAACGAGGCTTCGGTGAAAGACCTGCAACGCTTCGTGGATCCCGACAGCGGCCTGCTGCCGGCCTTCAAGCGCAACGAAATCGGCAACCTGGCCGGTGGTGAAGGTCTGGGTGTGGGCGATGGCAAGGGGCCGGCGCTGGTCAACCCTGGCATGCTCAACAGCATCGACAAGGCCAGCTCCGTGGGCCAGGTGATCGCCAGCCTGTCGGACCGTGACAACGGCTTCGAAATCATGCTGGAGCCTTCAGCCAACTTCACCGACATCGTCTTCACCCTCGATGGCCAGGAGCAGCACTACCGCAACGGCCGCAGCAGTTGGAACCGCTTCGCCTGGCCGGGCACCAGCACCGCGCCGGGCGCGCGCCTGGACGTCGTTACCCTGAGCGGCACACGGGTCACCGTGTTCGACTTCCCAGGGCGGTGGGGCCTGCTGCGCATGAACGAGAGCGCTCGCGTCGACGACCTGGACGGCATTCAGCAACGCTTTAGCTGGAACACCGCCAGTGGCCGCGTAAGCCTTATCGTGCGCAACTTCGGCGGGGTCAAGCTCACCGATCTGGGTGACGTCAAGGCCCTGAGCGCCCTCAACAGCAGGGGCGCGCAATGATTGGTTGCTTCGGCAAGCTGCCGTCGAGCGCAGATTTCGTCAGCCTGCATGGGGCGGCGGAAGAAGTCTGCGAGTTCGACGCCTGGTTGCAGTCATCGCTGGCAGCCATGCGCTACCGCGATGACTGGCAGGCATTGTTCGACGCGCTGCCGATGTGTTTTTTCACCTACCGCGCACGCAACGGCAACTGGCTACTGGGTGGCCTGCTCAGCTCGCGCGATGCCAGCCAGCGGCGCTACCCGTTCTTCATCTTCCAGCTGCTCAAGGGCGATGACAGTACTGGGCTGGTCAACCCGTTCACGCTTGGCGAGCTGTTCAGCGCGCAGATCAAGCCGATGCTGCACCAGGCCGTGCAAGGCGCCGACTGCGCCCGCCTGTTCGAACGGATCAAGGCCTTGCGCCCTCTGCAGGGCCAGGACCTGGACCTGTTCCGCCGGGTGCACGCCAAGTTCCTGCATGATTTCAGCTTCGCGGATGTGGCCCGTGCCCTTCATGGGTCCTGGCCAGATTTCGACAGTGCCACTGCCCTCGCCCACCTGCAGCTCGGCCGTGCCTCGCTGCTGGGCGACTTTGCAGGCGGCATCGAATTGCCGTTGCCGGCCGAACGTGGCCTTAAAAACCCCACTGCCGACCTGTGGCTGACCTGGCTGGCCCGCATGAGCGAACACCGAGCGCTGCCGGCAGTGAGCCTGTTGGCCGACGACTTCATGCACCCGCAGCTGTATTGCTTCCCGGCGCGCCACGCCAGCTGTGCCTACCGCCTGCTCAGTGGCTGTGCCGACCCGTGCCAGCACCTGGAGTTGCTCAGCCCGCTGACAACGGTGCCACGGCTGCACGATTACGACCGCCCCCTTGAACATGTCATCGACCAGTTCGTCGATGCACTGGATGCGACGCCTGTATGAACAAGCTCAAGTACTACTGCCTGCGCTACCAACCCTACCTGCTGGGCGTGGCATTCTTCCTGGCGATCTTCCTGGTCTGGGCCATCGGCCGAGCCTTCGGCTTCGCCTCGCTGCACAGCCTGCTGGCCGGGATCGGCGTGTTTCTGCTGCTGTCGGCGGGCTATGTACTGCTGCTGTACCGCGGCGTGGGTCAGCACCACAACCTTGAAGGCCTGCTGCGCGACGACGCCGACCAGGCCGTACTCAGTGCAGCCCCGGCCGACCGGGAAGAAGTCAGCCTGTTGCGCGAGCGCCTGCTGCAGGGCATCGAGCGCCTGCACAGCAACAAGCCGCGCGGTACTTCGAACAAGGATGCCCTGTATGCCCTGCCCTGGTACCTGGTCATTGGCCAGCCTGCCGCCGGCAAGAGCACGATGATCCTGCAGTCGGGCCTTAACTTCCCCTATGCCGAGCGCGAAGGCGTGCGTGTCGCGGGCCTGGGCGGCACGCGCAACTGCGACTGGTTCTTCAGCTCTGAAGCGGTACTGCTGGACACTGCCGGGCGCTACATGAACAGCCCCGAGGAAGCCGGCAAGTGGCGCGGCTTTTTGCAACTGCTGCGCCAGCACCGCCAGCGCCGTCCCCTTAATGGCTTGATTGTCAGCGTCAGCATCGCCGATATCCTGCATGGTTCGGTCGAAGACCAGGAGCGCGTGGCCAAGCGCTTGCGCGAACGCATTCAGGAAAGCTGCGCGCTGCTGGAAGTGCGTCTGCCAATCTACCTGGTTTTCACCAAGTGCGACCTGATCCCTGGTTTCACCGCGTTCTATCGCCAACTGGACGACGCGGCTCGTGGTGAAGTGATGGGTAAAACCTTCTCTCACAAGGGTTACGAGCAAGCCGACTGGGGCCAGCGCTTCAGCAATGCGATGGACGAGCTGACGCGTTACTGGGGGCAGATGGCGAGCCAGCAGCTGGTGCAGCAGGACATACAAGTCACCCGGCGGAACGACGCTGCCTACCGCTTCCCGCTAGAGCTGGCCGCGCTCAAGCCGCGCCTGCATCAGTTCGTCGACAGCCTGCTGCGTGCCAACCCTTACCAGAATGCCGAAATGCTGCGCGGTTTCTATTTCACCGCGGCGCTGCAGGCCGACGAGGCTCAGTGGGGCTGCCACGGCCAGCATGTGGCCGAACGCTTCGCGCTCGAACACGCAGAAGGAACGGGCACTGCCGGCAGCCAGCCGGCGCCGCTGTTCATCAACAGCCTGTTCCGCAAAGTGATCATTCCCGACCAGCATTTGGTGGCGCTGTACACCAGCAACCACCGTGAACGCCGGCGCAAGGCCGGGTGGGTGGGCGCTGCCGGCCTGGCGGCACTGGTGCTGTGCAGCCTGTGGGGCTGGTCGTACCTGAACAACCGCGCCACCCTGGCCAGCATTGCCGACGAACTGGCCCAGACCAAGGCCGACGACCAGGCGGCCAGCGGCCAGTACACCGCCTGGCGAAGCCTCGACCGCCTGCGCTTCTGGGCTGCTCACTACCATGAGCAACACCACGTAAAGGGCGTGCCCCTCGGCATGCGCCTGGGCCTGTACCAGGGCCATGAGGTCGAGCCGCTGCTGCGCAACCGCTACTTCTCCACGCTGCAGAATGTAATGCTAAAGCCCACGGCCGATAATCTGACCCGTACCCTGTACCTGCTGACCACGCTCAAGGTCTACCAGCGCAACACCCGCGAGTTGCAACCGGTGAGCGGCGTTGACAGTGTAGAGGCCGAGGCGCTGCCCCATGACAACCGCGCCCAGTCGATCGCCAATTTCGGAAAGGCGGCCCTGGACACTTACGTGATGCTTTCTCCGGGCCAGCGCGAGCATGCCGACCCGGCGTTTCTCAAGGCGCACCTGCCGGACTACTGGTACCCGGCCATCGCCCGCCATACCGGCAAGAGCATGGCCGCCGCTGGCAGCGAGGCCGGTGGTAACCAGGACTACCTGTATGCCAGCCGCCAGATCACGTTCTATAGCGACCAGATCCGTGAGCCAGATGTACCGCGCATCCTCGACAACGCCTTCCTGATGTCCAGTTCGCGCAACTACATCGACAGCCTGCGGGCCCAGTCACTGCGTGCGATCGAGACCATCACGCTGGAATCCGACACCCTGTTCGCCTTCGGCCGCGCCGATTTCCAGAGCCTGAAAAACGAAGGCCAGCATCAGCTGAGCGCAATTGCCAGCAAGCTGCTGAACACCCCGAATATCGGCAAGATCATCATCTCGGGGCACGCCGACCAACTGGGTGACAGCCAGGGCAACCTGCAGGTTTCGAAACAACGGGCACAAACCATCCGCACCTATCTGGTTGGCAAGGGCGTCCCTGCCGAGCTGGTGGTCGCACAAGGCGAAGGCAGCCGCAAGCCATTGGTCAACTGCGACATGCAACAACCGCGAACGCAGCTGATCAAGTGCCTGGAGCCCAACCGCCGGGTGGAAATCGAAGTGCGTGGGCTTAACAGAGCCACGCCGCAATAACCGGTCGCCGGGGCCTCACAGGATGAGGCCCGGGCGGCGGCAAGCTACCTCTGCCGGCACGCCCGGCGAGGTCAAAACCAAGGGGCGCATGAGCAACCCTTTACATGTTGTTAATGGAGAGTTTCACAATGGCATTTGACGCGTATATCCAAATCGACGGCATCCCAGGCGAAGTACTGGATGAAAAACACAAGGACTGGATCGAAGTGCTGGGCTACGAGTACGGCGCCACCCAGGCTACGTCGGCAACCGCCAGCTCCTCGGGCGGTGCGTCCTCCGAGCGCGTTGCCCTGAGCGACTTCAAGATCCGCAAGGCAGTCGACAAGGCATCGGCCAAACTGTTCGAACACTGCTGCACCGGCAAGCACATCGCCAAACTGAAGCTGAACGTGAACCGCGCCGGTGGTGACAAGGTCACCTACCTGACCATCGACATGGAAGAAGTGGTGGTCTCTTCGGTCAAGTTTGTCGCCGGTGGCAACCAGAATGGTGAAGACAAGGCGGTCAGCGACCTGCCCGTTGAAGAAATCAGCTTCAACTTTGCCCGCATCAAGACCACCTACACCCAGCAGAACCGTACCGACGGCCAGGCCGGCGGCAACATCGTGGGTGGCTGGGACCGCACCGCGAACAAAGTGTTTGCCTAAGCACGTACCGAACCATGGGCCGCTTCGGCGGCCTGTGCTCCGCAGCGCGCCGGGTTTTCCGGCGCGCTGTTCACTAGCCATGTCCAGAGTGTTCTATGCCTGAAATTCTCAATGACCTCTCGCTGACCACACTGGTCGCCCCTATCGAGGGTGGCAGTGGCGAAGACTTGAGCTTCTCTGCCTTGTTCGACCAGATCAAGGAGGCACGCCGGGCGGACCCTGACTACCTGACCCAGGGCGACTGGCAAACCGACTTGAAGACTGCCGACTGGGAGCAGGTGATCAACCTGTCGGCTCAAGGGCTTGCGCAGCAAAGCAAAGACCTGATGCTGGTGGCCTGGCTCTGCGAGGGGCTGGCCCAGCGTGAACACTTCGAAGGCATCACCTTTGGCCTCGAGCTGACCGAACAGCTCCTGGTTGCGTTCTGGGAAACGCTGTACCCCACCCTCGAAGACGGCCTGGACGAGCGCGCGGCGCGACTGTCCTGGTTGAAGACCACGCTCACCGACATTGCCGGTGGCTTGCCCATTATCCAGGGGCAGCATTTTGGCGTGTTGCGGTATGACGAATCACGCCATGTAGAAAACCTCGCCTTGCAAAACCCCAAGGCGATGCAGACAGCACTGAACGAAGGCAAGATCAACGCCGAGATCTTCCAGCGTTCGGTAGCGCTTACCGACACCGACTACCTGCGCGCCAAGGCCCAGCAGATCGCTACCAGCCTGAATGCATGCAAACGCCTGCAGGCCAGCGCCGACCGCCTGTTCGGCCACGAGGCGCCCAGCTTTGCCAGCCTTGCCGACATGCTTTCGCGTGCCAGCCAGCTGGCGGAAAAACTGCTCAAGGACCGCGGCGTAGAGCTACACCCCGCCATCCCGGAAGAAGCACAGCCACAGACCACGGGTGCCAACCTCCACGAAGCAGGTGAAGCGATGAATGCCACGCCCCCGACGACCGCGCCTACAGCCCTGCGCACCACCCCGCTGACCCGCGACGAGGCATTCACCATGCTTGCGGGCATCGCCCAGTACTTCAAACAGAGCGAACCGCAAAGCCCGGTACCCTACCTGATCGAACGTGCGATCAAGTGGGGCAACATGCCGTTGGAAGGCTGGTTGAGTGACGTGATCAAGGACAATAATGTGGTGGACAACATCCGCGATGTGCTGGGCACTCGCTAGTGTGGTGTTTTGCAAATACGGCCAATAACTCGCGAGCGATTTTTGCGCTCAGGTAAGGCGAAAACAGCCGGCGCCCTGCCACCCCACCGGCTCCATCGGGTAGATTCCTTGACTGTTGCCCACGCAAGCGCGCTGCAATTGCTGTTAACTGCTCAGCTTCAGACAAGGACTGCTTCATGCCTCCAAGCCCGACCACCCCAAGCGGTTTCATCCGCGTCCGTGGCGCCCGCGAGCACAACCTTAAGAACATCGATGTCGATATTCCCCGCGATGCCTTGGTGGTGTTCACCGGCGTGTCCGGCTCGGGCAAGTCTTCGCTGGCGTTCTCCACGCTGTATGCCGAAGCCCAGCGCCGCTATTTCGAATCGGTCGCGCCCTATGCCCGGCGCCTGATCGACCAGGTTGGCGTGCCGGATGTCGATGCCATCGACGGGCTACCGCCGGCGGTGGCGCTGCAGCAGCAACGCGGCACGCCGAGTGCACGCTCCTCGGTGGGTAGCGTGACCACCTTGTCCAGTTCGATCCGCATGCTCTATTCACGCGCTGGCCATTACCCGCCCGGGCAAGCGATGCTGTACGCCGAAGACTTTTCTCCGAACACGCCCCAGGGCGCTTGCCCGCAGTGCCATGGCCTGGGCCGTGTCTACGAGGTGACCGAAGCGACCATGGTCCCCGACCCGGCGCTGACCATCCGTGAGCGTGCGGTGGCGGCGTGGCCAATGGCGTGGCAAGGGCAAAACCTGCGCGACATCCTGGTCACGCTGGGCTATGACGTCGATATCCCTTGGCGCGACCTGCCTCAGGCGCAGCGCGACTGGATCCTGTTCACTGAAGAGACGCCCACCGCCCCCGTGTATGCCGGCCTGACCCCGGCGCAGACCCGCGAAGCGCTCAAGCGCAAGCTGGAGCCCAGCTATCAAGGCACGTTCATGGGTGCCCGGCGTTACGTGCTGCATACCTTCATGCACTCGCAGAGCGCGCAGATGCGCAAGCGTGTGGCCCAGTACATGCACCCCAGCCCCTGCCCGCTGTGCCAGGGCAAACGCCTGAAGCGCGAAGCGCTGGCCGTGACCTTCGCCGGGCTGGACATCGCCGAACTGTCGCACCTGTCGTTGCAGGCGCTGGCTGAGGTGTTCCGCAAGGTGGCGGCAGCCGACTACCTGACCCGGCAGCAGGACGAGCTGACACTGGAAAAACGCCTGGCGGCCCAACGCATCGCCAAAGAACTGCTCGAACGCATTGACACGCTGCTTGACCTCGGCCTCGGTTACCTGGCCCTGGAGCGCAGCACCCCGACCTTGTCTTCTGGTGAACTGCAACGCCTGCGCCTGGCCACCCAGCTGAATTCGCAGCTGTTTGGAGTGGTTTACGTACTCGACGAGCCGTCGGCCGGCTTGCACCCGGCCGACAGTGAAGCGCTGTTCGAAGCCCTGCAGCGCCTGAAACAGGCTGGCAACTCGGTGTATGTGGTGGAGCACGACCTGGACACCATGCGCCGCGCCGACTGGCTGGTGGATGTAGGGCCAGCTGCCGGCGAACACGGCGGCACCATCCTCTACAGCGGGCCGCCCGCCGGCCTGGCCAAGGTGCAACAGTCATGCACCCGCACCTACCTGTTCGATGCCCCGGTACAGGCCACACGCGCCCCCCGCCAAGCACGCGACTGGCTGAAGCTTGAAGGCATCACGCGCAATAACCTCGATAACCTGAGCGCCGCATTTCCGTTGGGCTGCTTTACCGCCGTTACCGGTATTTCCGGCTCGGGCAAATCCAGCCTGGTCAGCCAGGCCCTGCTGGAACTGGTGGGGGCACACCTGGGCCATGCCGAGCAACGTAGCGAGCCCGAAGCGCAGAGCCTGGAAGACGAACCTGAACAGACCAGCAGCGGCCACGTAAGCGCCGGGCTTGGCAGCATCAAGCGGCTGGTGCAAGTTGACCAGAAGCCGATCGGCCGCACGCCGCGCTCCAACCTGGCCACCTACACAGGCCTGTTCGACCACGTGCGCAAATGCTTCGCGGCTACCGAGCAGGCCAAGGCACAGGGCTTCGACGCCGGGCGCTTTTCCTTCAACGTTGCCAAGGGCCGCTGCGCCAACTGCGAGGGAGAGGGTTTCGTCAGCGTCGAATTGCTGTTCATGCCCAGCGTGTATGCGCCCTGCCCGACCTGCCAGGGTGCCCGCTACAACCCCGAAACCCTGGCGGTGAACTGGCAAGGCATGAACATCGCGCAAGTGCTGCAGTTGACCGTCGACCAGGCCCTGCAGGTTTTTGCCGAGCAACCGCCTGCCCGCCGTTGTCTGCAAGTGCTGCAGGATATCGGCCTGGGCTACTTGCGTCTGGGCCAACCGGCCACCGAGCTGTCCGGTGGTGAAGCGCAGCGGATCAAGCTGGCGACCGAACTGCAGCGCATGGCCCGCGGGGCGACCCTGTATGTGCTGGATGAGCCCACCAACGGCTTGCACCCGCAGGACATCGACCGGCTGCTGGTACAGTTGAACCGCCTGGTAGAAAGCGGGCATAGCGTGGTGGTGGTCGAACACGACATGCGAGTGGTGGCGCAGAGTGACTGGGTGATCGATATTGGCCCGGGGGCCGGGGATTCCGGGGGCAAGGTGGTGGTCAGCGGCACCCCGCAGGTGGTGGCCGGGTGTAAGGCAAGCCGCACGGCCGAGTTTCTGGCCAAAGCGTTGTAGCGGGCGGCGCTCAATCTTGACACCCCCCACAAAAACCAAAGGACGCGCCTAGCAGCATCAAGCGCCGCTAAAGTAAAGTCTGCCGATGGATAAATACGCCCCCCGCCAGTGGCTCCCCCACGAAAAGCCCAGCCTGCCAGGCTCCCCTTCCACGCCCCTGCATTCGCCAGCCAAGCGTCTGGCCTACGGCGTGGTCGGCCTGCTGGTGGCAATCACCGGTGGCCTGGGCAACGCGCTGGTCACCGCCAACCTGGTGTTCCTGCAAGGCGCCCTGGGTGCCACCACCGCGGAAATGGCCTGGCTGCCGGCCGCCTATGTGATGACCAACGTCTCCATCAACCTGCTGTTGGTGAAGTTCCGCCAACAGTTCGGCCTGCGAGCCTTCACCGAAGTGTTCCTGGTGCTGTACGTGGTGGTCACCTTCGCCCACCTGCTGGTCAACGACCTGAACTCTGCCATCGCCGTACGCGCGGCCCACGGCATGGTCGGCGCGGCGCTCAGCTCGCTGGGGCTGTACTACATGATTCAGGCCTTCCCGGCGCAATGGCGGCTCAAGGCCATGGTACTGGGCCTGGGTGCCTCGCAGCTGGCGCTACCGCTGGCACGGATCTTTTCTGAAGACCTTCTGCAAATTGCCGAATGGCGCGGGTTGTACCTGTTCGAGCTGGGCCTGGCACTCACCGCACTGGGTTGCGTACTGCTGCTGAAATTGCCGCCCGGTGACCGTTTTAAAACGTTCGAACCCCTCGACTTCCTGACCTTCACCTTGATCGCCAGCGGTACCGCACTGCTCTGCGCCGTACTGTCACTGGGGCGCATCGACTGGTGGCTGGAGGCACCGTGGATCGGCGTGGCACTGGCGGCGTCGATCGCGCTGGTCTTCAGCGGCCTGGCCATCGAGCACAATCGCCGCAACCCCTTGTTGATGACCCACTGGTTGGGTAGTGGCGCCATCATACGTCTGGCCCTGTGCGTGGTGCTGATCCGTATGGTGACCTCGGAACAGTCCACCGGCGCGGTCGGTTTCCTGCAGGCGCTGAACATGGGCAGCGAGCAGATGCGCACGCTGTACTGGATCATGCTGTCAGGCGCTGTCACGGGCCTGGCCAGCAGCGCCCTCACCATCAACCCCAACCATTTGG
Organism: Pseudomonas sp. GLN_2; assembly: GCF_043106005.1. Classification (NCBI taxonomy): domain Bacteria; kingdom Pseudomonadati; phylum Pseudomonadota; class Gammaproteobacteria; order Pseudomonadales; family Pseudomonadaceae; genus Pseudomonas; species Pseudomonas sp. GLN_2. Next base: position 36,129 of record NZ_JBICMC010000021.1, read on the forward strand.
TGATCCCGCTGTTCGTCTCGCTGCTGGCCATGGCCGCCGGCGCCTTCATGGACAGCAGTTCCAGCAACCTCACACGCCCGGCTCAAATGTACTTGAGCCAGTTCCTGCTGGCGTTCGGCAGCACGTTCTTCCTCGGCCCGTCGATGGCCCTGGGCATCAGCCATGTGCGCGCCAACCCGCGCAACCTGGTCAGTTTTTCGGTGTTGTTCGGCATCTGCAACAACCTCGGCGGCCTGATTGGTGCGGCGTTGTTGGGCACCTTCCAGACCTGGCGGGAAAAGTTTCACTCCAGCCACCTGATGGATCGCCTCAGCTACCTGGACCCCCTGGTCAATGCCCGCGTTCAAAGTGGGGGTGCCGGTTACGGCGGCATCATTGCCGACCCTGCCTTGCGCAGTGAAGCCGGCATGCGCCTGCTGGCCAGCGCTGCTACGCGTGAAGCGAACGTCATGGCCTACAACGATGTGTTCGTGCTGATCGGCAGCATCGCCATCCTGACCATGATCTGGATCTGTATCCGCAGTACCTGGCTCTGGCATGTGAAACGTCAGGCCACCCTTACCGACTCTACCCCCGGCGCGCCCACCCGATGACCGACGACACCCGCACCACGACCACCACCGCCATCGCCGAAACCCCGGAGGGCGTCACACCGCCCAGTGAACCAACCAGCCCGGTACGCACGCGGCGGGTGCGCATCCTGTCATCCATCAGCTTCGCCGCCGTGGCGTTGGCCGGCATCCTGTTGGTGCTGTATGCCTGGCGCCTGCCGCCATTCAGCAGCGCCATCGAAAGCACCGAGAACGCCCTGGTGCGGGGCCAGGTGACCATCATCGGCCCGCAGCTCAGCGGCTACGTCGTCGATGTACCGGTGCATGACTTCCAGTTCGTCAAGGCCGGCGACTTGCTGGTGCAACTGGACGACCGTATCTACAAACAACGCCTTGCCCAGGCCAGCGCCCAGCTGCAACAGCAGTTGGCGGCCCTGGCCAACAACCAGCAGCAGCGCAAAAGCGCCGAAGCGACCATTGCCCAGCGCCAGGCCGCCATCGGCGATGCTGCGGCCCAGGCGGCCAAGGCCAAGGCTGACCTCGGCCGCAACCAGGCGCTGGTCAACGATGGATCGGTGTCGCGCCGCGACCTGGACCTGGCCCGTGCCAGCGAGGCCGCTGCCGTCGCCAGCCTGGCCCAGGCCAGGGCGGCGCTGGAAATCGCCCGCCAGGACCGTGAGACCGTGGTGGTCAACCGGGCCGCACTCGAGGCCTCGGTGGAGAACGCCAAGGCCGCCGTGGAGCTGGCACGCATCGACCTCGACAACACCCGCGTCACGGCCCCGCGCGATGGCCAGCTGGGGCAGATCGGCACCCGCCTGGGTGCTTATGTCAACTCCGGCGCGCAGCTCATGGCGCTGGTGCCCGACACCCTTTGGGTGATTGCCAACATGAAGGAAACCCAGATGGCCAATGTGCGTATCGGCCAGCCCGTGAGCTTTACCGTAGACGCGCTGAACCACCGGAAGCTACGGGGCCATGTGCAGCAGATTTCGCCGGCCACCGGCTCTGAATTCGCCTTGCTGCAGGCGGACAACGCCACTGGCAACTTCGTCAAGATCGCCCAGCGCATACCGGTGCGCATCACGGTGGATGCCGACCAGGCCACTGCCAGGCATCTGCGCCCAGGGATGTCGGTGGTGGTCAGTATCGATACCCGGGGCGAACAGTGATGTAACCCCGGCAGCCCCTGCAGGGATGCCGTCGTGCCACGATTGCGCCGCTCTAACCCGTGGGTTTTAATCGCGCACGATCCGTCGCCAAGGAAGTTTCACCATGTACAGGAAGATCGTGCCACTGGCATTGCTGGCAACACTGGCCGGTTGCTCCGACAGCCAGAACACCATCAAGGCCCGTTTCCACAAGGCTATCCAGGCCTCCCTGGATACCCGGTACCCACACTGTTTCGTCATCAGTTCGTTCCCTACCAAGACCCAGGACTTCGACGTGCACGGCACCAACAAGGCGCTGCACGCCCTGGCGCAGGTAGGCGTGGTCAGCGAGAAGGAAATTTTGCGCACCGAAATACCGGCACGGCTGTGGTCGCCGGCACGCACGGATATCTACTACGCCTACGACCTGACCGATGAAGGCCGCAAATACTACAAGGCAGGCGCCGGGCTGTGTTTCGGCAAGGCACAAGTGACGGCAATCGAGCAGTTCAGTGAGCCGAGCGAGGCAACCGGACAGAAGCTGTCGAATGTGGCCTATGCCTACAAGATCATCGAGTTGCCGGCGTGGGCCGCCAATGATCAGGTGAAAGCCAGCATCGCCGGCTTGGGCCAGGCGGTGGCCAGCCATGCTGCCCCGCTCAAGGAAACCCGAACCCTGGTGCTGACCAGCCAAGGCTGGGTGGATGACCAGTTGTCGGTCCAGTAGCCCGAAGCCTGTACCGGCACTATCGTCGGTAAAGGCCTACATCCACCAGGCCAGGACCACCGGTAACCAGGCAAACGACAGCACCGTCGAGCACATCACCAGGTTCGCCACCTGCTCCGGTTCACGGTTCGCCCGCACCGCCATCAGGTAGTTGAACACGGCTACCGGCATCGCCGACTGCACCATCAGCACCGCACGCTCCAGGCTGTCCATACCCAGTACCGCGCCCACTGCCCAGCCCACCGCAGCCCCCAGGCCAATGCGCAAACCGCCCAGCAGCATGCCGCTGCCCACGTGACGCAGGCGAATGCTGGCCAGTGATACCCCCAGGGTCAGCAGCATGAGCGGAATGGTCATGCCGCCCAGCAGGTCTGCGGTGTTGGCCAGCCAACGCGGCAGTTCGAAATCGAGAAAAATGATGGGCATGCCGCCGGCCAGGCTGATGACGATAGGGTTGCGCAGCAACGCCTTGAGCGAAGCCGCCGTGCCGGAGATGGCCATGCCGATGGTGAACTGCACGATCGACAGGGTCAGGAAAAATGCCACGGCCAGGGCCAGGCCATGCTCACCGAAGGCATACAGACTGATCGGCAGGCCCATGTTGCCGGTATTAGGGAACATGAACGCCGGCAGCAGTACCCGCCAGTGCATGCCCGACGCGCGACACACCAGCAAAGCGGCCAAGGCCATCCCCAAGGTGCACAGCAAGCAGGCCACGGCCATGCTGGTAAAGGCATTCGGGTCCAGGTCGGTACGACTGAGGGTGGACAGGACCAGCGAAGGTGTGCCGACGGTCATCACCACCCGGGCGATGAAATCAGTGGGGTAATCCAGGCCCTTGCGGGCCCAGGCAAAACCAATGCCGGCGACGATGAAAACCGGGGCCAGGACTGCGAACAGCGACGCGAACATGGGGGGCCTTCCTTGGTGGGGTTCAGCATTATGCCGCACTCAGTGAGATTACCGGGCCGATCTCACCGCACGCAGGCGCCGCGATCGAAAATGTCTGTGGAAGACATGTTCATGTCGCGCTGAGACTGCGGCGTCTCGTCGCACACCCAGGCCCCTTGGGCAAACGCGTCCAAGCCCGTAGAATCCCGCTTCCTTTTCGCCCGTCGCCTTGAACGGTGGCAACCAGTAGCAATGACAGAGTCAGCGCCTGAACACATGAACGCACATGTGAAGTAGGCTCAACCCTCCCCGCCCGGCCCATCTCCCATAACGCCCAGCGGTTGAGTCTTGCCCAGGTCGCATCCGTGTCGCCACTCGCCCCTTGCCGGGTCGAGCCGGTGTGCGCGCCGAGAAGGTGCTCATTCCGCTCATCCAACTAGAGGTACGTATGTCTCCGCGTTTGCTGGCCATGGCGCTGGCGCCCCTGCTCGGGCTGTTCATCATTGCCCTGGGCAACGGCTTCATGTCTTCCCTGACCACCCTGCGCCTGGGCGCCGCCGGTGAGTCTGCAACCACCATTGGTATCGTCTCGTCGACCTACTTCATCGGCCTGACCCTCGGCGCCATCTTCAACGACCGGCTGATCCTGCGCATCGGCCACATTCGCGCCTATACCAGCTTCGCCTCGCTGATCGCCGTGACCATCCTGCTGCAAGGGTTGTTCTACGAGGTCACCTGGTGGTCGGTGCTACGCCTGATCAACGGCTGGGCCGCAGTGGGCGTGTTCCTGGTGATCGAAAGCTGGCTGTTGCTGGCCGGCGACGCGAAAATCCGCGGCCGCCTGCTGGCGCTGTACATGATCGCCTTCTACGGCGCCGGGGTGATCGCCCAGGCCGGCCTTGGCGAAATCACCCAGCTAGGCGATACCGCCCCGTTCATGCTGGCCGGCGTGCTGGCCGCCCTGTCGGTGTTGCCGATCGTGATCCTGCCGCGGGTGTCGCCGCTGCTGGAGCAGGTCGAACCCCTCAAGCCCCGCCAGTTGCTGGGCGTGGCACCGTCGGGCCTGGTCGGCTGCTTCGGTTCGGGCGTAGCGATTGCCGGCATCTATGCCCTGCTGCCACTGTACTTGCAGCGCATCGGCCTGGAGGTGGGTGAAGTTGGCAACATGATGGCCTGGGTGATCCTTGGCGCGATGCTGCTGCAATACCCGGTCGGGCGCTGGTCCGACCGCAAGGACCGCCTCGATGTGCTGCTCGCGCTGGCCGCGTTGTGCGTTGTCCTGTCGCTTGTCACGGTGTTCCTGCCATCGGACTCGTTCCTGCTGCCGGCCATGCTGTTCCTGCTGGGTGGTGGCGTGTTCACCCTGTACCCGGTGGCGGTCAGCCATGCGGCCGACCGCGCGCCGTCCGATGCGCTGGTGCCGATGATCCAGGGCCTGCTGCTGATCAACTCGCTGGGCTCGGCCATGGCACCGGTGGCCATTTCGCCGATGATGACCGAGTTTGGCGAGGCTGGGCTGTTCTGGGCGTTTGCCGTGGTCAACCTGGCCATGGTGTGCTTCTTCATGTGGCGCCGCGGCAAGCGCCCGGCGGCAGAGCACCCGGCGCCGTTCACCGCTTCGACCACCTTCTCGCCAACCGGTGCCGAGTTGCGGGTGACCGAAGACCTGATGCATGCGGCGCAGGAGCATCCGCCGCTGGAGCCGGTCGAAACACCGGCACCCGCACAGCGCTCGGAATCTTGTTGATTGCCACTCGTCGCCCAGAAGGCACCCCGCCAGCCGCTGCCAGCCAAACGAATGACAGATCTTGCACAAAGGAGAAGTCCCATGATCCGCATTCGCCCGCTGTCCCTGTGCCTGGCGCTGGCCCTGACCAGCCTCACCGGCGCTGCCTTCGCCGCCACCGACACCCATACCGACAGCCATCCGCAAACTGACCAGTCCGGCGGCAAGACCGCCGGTGAAGGCAGCAGCGTCAACAGCCCCGGTAGCAGCAAAGGTAACGACAGCAGTGACACCGGCAGCAACGCCGATGCCGCCGACGGTGCCTCTGGCGGCTCCAACAGCACCGGCGAAGCCACCGGCTCTGGTGCCGGAGCCAGCGGAGGCACTGCCGAGGACCAGGACAGCCGCTGAGGCAGACCTGGACTAGACTAAGCCCTTGACGCCCTGCCAAGGATTGACCATGCACCTCAGACACTGGCTGTTCGCTGCGTTGCTGCCCTGCACAGCGTTAGCCGCCGCAGGCGGCCAAGGCGCGATGTCGGTCAGTTCCTCGTCGTTCACCGATGGCGGCGTCATTGCCCTGCAACAGGTCGGCCAGGACCCGGCATGCGGTGCCGGTGAAGAGCGGACCCCGCAACTGAGCTGGGACAACCTGCCCGCAGGTACGCAATCACTGGCCCTGATCATGTTCGACCCGGACGGTGGCAAGGGCGTGGGTGTGGTGCACTGGGTGGCCTACAACATCGATCCCGAACAGGATGGGCTCAAGGAAGGCGTGGCGGGGTTGAGCGGGCCCTACGTGACAGTGGGCCGCAACTCCCGTGGCACCCAGAGCTACCGCGGCCCCTGTCCACCCGCCGGCGACAACCCCCATCATTACGCCCTGACCCTGATTGCCACCGACCTGCCCTTGGGTACCTTGCCCGAGGGGCTGGATCGCAACGGCCTGCTGCAACTGCTGCAAGGCCACGCCCTGGGGGCGCAGAGCCTGGTCGGGCGCTACGGCCATTGAACCAGTCAGTACAAAAATAAATGATCGGCCCCATAGCATTTATCCATTGAATGGCCCGCACAAACTGAAGTAAGCTCGGGCTCATTCACTGGAGAGCAACATGCCGAAACACACCCGCAACCCCGCCAACCACACCGGTCGCAGCCTGCGCCCTGTGCTGGCCGTTGCCGGCTGCGTGGCACCTGCCAGCTATTACTTTGGGTATTGGTTTAGCCACTAGGCGCCGATACCCACCCGGCGCCCACCTTCGAGGGGCCGCCGAACATGAGAATACTCAAACCCCCGGTCGGCTTCCCGACCGGGGGTTTTGCTTTTCAGGCCTTTGACCAACACCGATTCACCTTGAGGACAGATTCATGAACTACGCCACTTATTACTACGCAAACACCTCCGCCTGGCGATTTAGCCAATCCCGTTCGGGCCAGCCAGCCGCCTCCGATCGGTCTTCTACAGGTGGCAATGCAGCAGCCAATACGAATTCAACGATCTGTCGAACACCTCGATAGGGCCGACCATGCGGGCTTGAACCCGCTGTCCGCCCAGGGAAAAACGCCATGCACGCTTCCAGCCTCGCCCTGCCCCTGACCCAGCCGCAAGCGGCCAACACCACTGTCAGCAAACGCTTGCCCAGCCCGCACCTGCTCAAGCAACAGATGCCACTGCCCAGCGAACTGGCCCAGCAAGTCCAGGCCCATCGCCAGGCCATCCGCAACATCCTCGAAGGCCGCGACCCGCGCCTGCTGGTCATCGTCGGCCCGTGCTCGATTCATGACCCACGCTCGGCCCTGGAATACGCCGACCGCCTGGCCGCCCTTGGCCGCGAAGTCAACGACAAGCTGCTGCTGGTGATGCGCGCCTACGTCGAAAAACCGCGTACTACAGTAGGCTGGAAAGGCCTGGCCTACGACCCGCACCTCGATGGCAGTGACGACATGCACTCGGGTATCGCCTTGTCTCGCGGGCTGATGCTGAGCATGATCGAACGCGGCCTGCCGATCGCCACCGAGTTGCTGCAACCGATGGCCGCCGGCTACTTCGACGACCTGTTGGCCTGGGCGGCGATCGGCGCACGCACCACCGAATCGCAAATCCACCGCGAAATGGTCAGTGGCCTGGAGCTGCCGGTCGGCTTCAAGAACGGTACGGACGGCGGCATCGCCATCGCCAGCGACGCCATGCGCAGCGCGGCCCACCCACACCGCCACTTCGGTATGGATGCTCAGGGCCACCCGGCGATCATCGAGACCTTGGGCAACCCGGACACACACCTTGTACTGCGTGGCGGCCACAAAGGCCCGAACCACGATGCCAACAGCATTGCCATGGCCCGCCAGGCGTTGGCCAAGGCCGGTCTGCAGGCACGGATCATGGTCGATTGCAGCCACGCCAACAGCGGCAAGGACCCGGCGCGCCAGCCAGCGGTCTTCAATGATGTGCTGGAGCAGCGCCTGGCCGGCGACCGTTCGTTGGTCGGCGTCATGATCGAAGGGCACTTGTTCGATGGCTGCCAGGCGCTGGGCAAGGGCACGCTGAAATACGGTGTGTCGATTACCGACGGCTGCCTGGGCTGGGCCTCGACCGAAACCCTGTTGCGTGAGGCGGCACAAAAACTGTAGGCCAATGGTTGCAAGCCTGGCGAGACATACCCCGGACAAGTGCGCTAGGCTTGCCTTTTTACCCCCAAGGAGCAGTACCCATGGCCCGTGCAACCGCCCGCCACATTCTGGTCAGCAGCGAAGACAAGTGCAACGAACTCAAAGCCCAGATCGAAGCAGGCGCCGACTTCGCTGAAATCGCCAAAGCCAACTCCACCTGCCCGTCCAGCCGTCAGGGCGGTGACCTGGGCTCGTTCGGCCCAGGCCAGATGGTCAAGGAATTCGACACCGTGGTCTTCAGCGCCCCAGTCAACACTGTGCAAGGCCCGGTGAAGACCCAGTTTGGCTACCACCTGCTGGAAGTGACCAGCCGCCAGGACTGATTCACCCCTCCCGGTGATCAGCCCCCCTGTGGGAGCGGGTTTACCCGCGAAGAGGCCAGACCAGACAACCTCGTTGCCTGCTCCGACGCATTCGCGGGTAAACCCGCTCCCACAAGTATTGTGGGGGCTTGTATTTTCGTGCATGGGCTTTACGGTCCAGGCCGCGCCCACCCACGCCCTCACGGTCTACGGTGAAGCCCCCCGCTACGCCGCCAGCTTCCGGCATTTCGACTATGTAAACCCCGACGCCCCCAAAGGCGGCATCTTGCGCCGTTCGGCCATCGAGATCGGCCAGTTCGACCATATCCTCCCCTACATCGACAAAGGCATCGGTGTCAGCGAAGTCGATGGTCTGTTGTACGCGCCACTGGCGGTACGCTCTTACGATGAACCCTATACCGTTTACGGCCTGATCGCCCGGCGCATGGAGCGCGGCCCCAATGATGAGTGGCTGCGTTTCGACATCGACCCACGCGCCACCTTCGCCGATGGCAGGCCGGTGCGCGCCGAAGACGTGCGTTTCACCTTCGAACTGCTGATGAGCAAGGGCAGCCTGAAGTACCGGACCCAGTTCGCCGACGTGGCCCGCGTGACCGTAGAAAGCCTGCACAGCGTGCGATTCTACTTGAAGCCCGAGCACGGCCGCACCCTGGCGCTGGACCTCGCCAGCCTGCCGGTAATGCCCGAGCACGACTGGCAGCACCGCGATTTTGCCAACGGTGCCGGCTTCGACAAGCCGGTTGGCAGCGGGCCATACCGCATCGGGCGCATCGACAACGGCCGCAGCATCACCTTCGAACGCGACCCGACATGGTGGGCGCGTGACCTGCCGGCCAGCCGTGGCCGCTACAATTTCGACAAGCTGCGCATCGAGTACTTCGGCGACACCGAAGTGGCGCGCCAGGTACTCAAAGGCGGTGGCTACGACTACAACCGTGAGTTCTCCGCCACGGCCTACACCTTGGGCTACAACGGTGCGCAACTGGACGACGGCCGCCTGCAGCGCGCCCACCTGGGCCCGGCCAAACCGCAAGTGGCTCAGGGTTTCGTGTTCAACCTCGACCAGCCGCAGTTCAAGGACCGCCGTGTGCGGCAGGCGCTGGGTATGTTATGGGACTTCGAGTGGAGTAACCGGCAGATGATGCGCAACCTGTACATCCGCCAGCAAAGCGTGTTCTCCAATACGCCGTTGGCCGCTCGCCAGTTGCCGGATGCGGGTGAGTTGAAGCTGCTCACCCCCTTGCGCGGCCAAGTGCCAGATGAAGTGTTCACCACGGTGTTCACTGCCCCGGTCACCGATGGCTCGGGGATCATCCGTCAACAGCAGTTGCAGGCCCTGGCCCTGCTCGAACAAGCCGGCTGGCACCCCGAAGGCGACCGTCTGGTCAATAGCCAGGGCACGCCGCTGGCGTTCACGTTCCTCAATGGCCAGGCGGGCCTTGAACGCCTGCTGCTGCCGTGGAAGCGCAACCTGGCCCAGATCGGCGTGACCCTGAACATCCGCAACGTCGACTCGGCCCAGTACGTCAACCGGCTGATGGCGCGCGATTACGACATGATCGTCACCGGCTACCCGGTCACCCTGTCGCCGGGTGCCGAGTTGTACAACTACTTTGGCTCGGCGGCCGCTCACGACCCCGGGTCGAACAACCTGATGGTTTTGCAGGACCCGGCCGTAGACCACCTGATCGACGGCCTGGTCCGCGCCGACACCCAGGCCGACATGCTGCGCCACGCCCATGCCCTGGACCGCGTGCTGCAATGGAATTACTACTGGATCCCCAACTATTACCCGCCAGGCAGCTCCACCGCCTGGTGGAACCGCTTCGGCCTGCCCAAGGTCCAGGCCACCTATGACGAGGGCCTGGACACCTGGTGGGAGGTAAGCCCTACCCCGCTGACCAACGCGCAGATGGCCGAACGCCGGAAGGCCTCGCCATGACCGCTTATATCCTGCGCCGTCTGTTGCTGATCATCCCGACGCTGCTGGCAATCCTGCTGGTCAATTTCGCCATCGTCCAGGCTGCGCCGGGTGGCCCGGTGGAACAAGCCGTGGCGCGCCTGCAGGGCATCGGTGGCGGCGCACCCGGCGCGCGAGCTGAAGTGGTCCATGGCGAATCCCGGGCCACACGCGGCCTGGACCCGAAACTGATCGAAGAGATCAAGCGCCAGTACGGCTTCGACAAGTCCGCCCCCGAACGGCTTTGGTTGATGCTCGGCCAATATGCCCGGCTGGACTTTGGCAACAGCTTCTTCCGCGGCGCCAAAGTCACCGACCTGATCCTCGACAAGTTGCCGGTCACCCTGTCGCTGGGCTTCTGGGCCACGCTGATCACCTACCTGGTGTCGATTCCGCTGGGCATCCGCAAGGCGATGCGCCACGGCAGCCGCTTCGATGCCTGGAGCAGCGCGTTGATCGTGATTGGTTACGCCCTGCCTTCGTTCCTGTTCGCGCTGCTGCTGATCGTCCTGTTTGCCGGCGGCACTTCGCTCAACTGGTTCCCGGTGCGCGGCCTGGTCTCGGACAATTTCGACGAGCTCAGCCTGCTGGGCAAGGTCGCCGATTACTTCTGGCACCTGGTGCTGCCGGTCGCGGCCCTGGTGATCGGTGGGTTCGCCACCCTCACGCTGTTGACCAAGAATGCCTTCCTCGACGAGGTTTCCCGCCAATACGTGGTCACTGCCCGGGCCAAGGGCCTTAGCGAACGCCGCGTGCTGTATGGCCACGTGTTGCGCAACGCCATGCTGCTGGTGGTGGCCGGGCTGCCACAGGCGCTGATCACCGTGTTTTTTGCCGGCTCGTTGCTGATCGAGGTGATCTTCTCGCTCGATGGCCTGGGCCGCATGAGCTATGAGGCCGCCGTGTCGCGGGATTACCCGGTGGTGTTCGGCACGCTGTTCATCTTCACCCTGGCGGGCCTGCTGATTCGCCTGATCGGTGACCTGTCTTACACCCTGCTCGACCCGCGCATCGACTTCGATACGAGGGCGCACTGATGCTATCGCCCCTGTCGCGCCGTCGCCTGCAACGTTTTCGTCGCCACCGCCTGGGCTGGGTGTCGCTGTGGTTGTTTGCCGGCCTTCTGCTGCTGAGCCTTTGCGCCGAACTGGTGGCCAACGACAAACCACTGCTGCTGGGCTACAAGGGCAATTTGTACGTTCCGGCGCTCAAACGCTATACCGAGCAGCAGTTCGGCGGGCAACTGCCGTTTCAGCCCGACTACCGCAGCGCCTATGTGCGCCAACTGATCACTGAACAGGGTGGCTGGATGCTGTTCGCACCGATCCCGTTCAGTGCCGACACACCCAATTACGACCTGCAGGTGCCCACCCCCAGTCCGCCCAGTGCCAGCAACTGGCTAGGCACCGACGACCAAGGCCGTGACGTGCTGGCGCGGGTGCTTTATGGCACGCGGGTATCGCTGCTGTTCGCCTTTGCCCTGACCGTGGTCAGTGTGCTCATTGGCGTGGCGGCGGGCGCCCTGCAAGGCTACCACGGGGGCTGGGTCGACCTGTTCGGCCAGCGCTTGCTGGAGGTATGGTCGGGGTTGCCAGTGTTGTACCTGTTGATCATCCTCAGCGGTTTCGTCGAACCGGATTTCTGGTGGCTGCTGGGGATCATGGCGCTGTTCTCCTGGCTGACCCTGGTCGACGTCGTGCGCGCCGAGTTCCTGCGTGGGCGCAACCTGGAGTATGTAAAGGCTGCGCGGGCGTTGGGGTTACCGGACAGTCAGGTAATGTTGCGGCATATCTTGCCCAATGCCATGAATGCCACGCTGACCTATGTGCCGTTCATGCTGACCGGGGCGATCACCACACTGACCGCGCTGGACTTTCTGGGCTTTGGCATGCCAGCGGGCAGCGCCTCGCTGGGCGAGCTGGTGACCCAGGGCAAGCAGCACCTGGAGGCGCCGTGGCTGGGCTTTACCGCGTTCTTTGCGCTGGCGGTGATCCTGTCACTGCTGGTGTTTATCGGGGATGCCTTGCGTGAGGCGTTTGACCCCCGACGATGAGTTTTCAGGCCGGGCCTTTTCGCAGGCTTGTGCCAATACATGATTCAGGATGTTCACCCATGCACGACAGCAACAGCCTCAAGGACTACCCCCAGGTACGGCAACTGGCGATCCGCTCGCTGTTCGAGATCATCGAACAGTCCAGCGAAGGCACGGTGATCGTCGACCGCCAGGCACGCATCGTCTGGATGAACGAACGCTACGCTCGGCGCTTTGGCCTGGCCGACGCTACCAGTGCCATCGGCCAGCCGTGCGAAACAGTGATCCCCGGCAGCCTGATGCGCGACGTGGTAAGCAATGGCCGCCCCATCCTGCTGGACATGCTCGACACGCCGAACGAGCCATTGGTGGTCATGCGCCTGCCCATCCACGACGACCAGGGCACGCTGATCGGCGCCATCGGCTTTGCCCTGTTCGACGAACTGCGCAGCCTGTCGCCGCTGCTCAAGCGCTACGCCAGCATGCAGCAGGAACTGGCCTCGACCCGCTCGCAACTGCGCGCCCGCCAGGCCAAGTACAGCTTCGCCCAGTTCGTAGGCAGCAGCGCGCCCAGCCTTGAAGCCAAGCGACGCGCCCGGCGTGGCGCCGGCAGCGATTCACCCGTGTTGCTGCTGGGCGAAACCGGCACCGGCAAGGAGCTGCTGGCCCACGCCATTCACGCAGCGTCAGCACGGGCACACAAAGCTTTTGTCAGCATCAACAGCGCCGCCATCCCCGAGACGTTGCTGGAAGCCGAATTCTTCGGCACCGCACCGGGTGCCTTTACCGGCGCCGACCGCAAAGGCCGCAGCGGCAAGCTGCAACTGGCCGAAGGCGGCACGCTGTTCCTCGACGAGATCGGCGACATGCCGCTGGCCCTGCAGAGCAAGCTGCTGCGGGTGTTGCAGGAAAAGGAATACGAACCGGTCGGGTCGAACCAGATGCTGCGCAGCGATGTGCGCATCATTGCCGCCACCTCCATCGACCTGCAGGCTGCCATGGCCCGCGGGGCCTTCCGCGCCGACCTGTATTACCGGCTGAATGTGCTGCCGATCGAAGTCCCGCCGTTGCGACAACGGCTTGAGGACCTGCCCGCGCTGTGCGAGGCCATATTGGCTGAGCTGGGCAGCCAGTACGAGCTGGAAGCTGAAGCGCAGCAACTGCTGGCCAGGCATGCGTGGCCGGGGAACATTCGCGAGCTGCGCAATGTGCTGGAGCGCGCGACCCTGCTGGCGGATCAGCCCCGGTTGGGGGTGGCGGACCTGCGTGCGGCATTGGGGCCATTGAGCCCGCTGGCTGAAGCGCCCGTGCGGCAGCGCTACCGTGACGCGTGCGAGGCCTTTGAACGCGGCCTGATTGCCGGGGCGCTGGCCGAACAGGGAGGAAACGTGCCAGAGGCAGCAGCAGCGTTAGGGCTGGGGCGGTCGACGCTTTACAAGAAGATGGCGGCACTGGGTCTCTAATTGGAGACTTTTGTTTCTTGTTTGAGATTACAGCGAGGGCCCGTCCTCGATAACAGGCAAGCCAGCGATGGGCTGCAACGCAGCCCCGGGGCGTCTCTGAATGTAGACACAGACTCCTAACAAAACCCTTTAACCCTTACAAATCAGCCAGTTCCATAGTTGGCACGATTCCCGCTATCTCCTGTTCAACGATAAAAACAAGACTCACCAGGAGACCCACCCCGATGACCGTGCTCATCGCACTCGCCGCTCTGGCCTTGCTGATGCTGGCCGCCTACCGCGGTTACAGCGTAATCCTCTTCGCCCCCATCGCCGCCCTCGGCGCTGTGCTGCTCACCGACCCTGCTGCCGTCGCCCCTGCGTTCACGGGGGTGTTCATGGAGAAAATGGTCGGTTTCATCAAACTGTACTTCCCGGTATTCCTGCTGGGCGCGGTGTTCGGCAAGCTGATCGAGCTGTCCGGCTTCTCCCGCTCGATCGTCGCCGCGGCCATCCGCCTGCTCGGCACCCGTCAGGCGATGCTGGTCATCGTACTGGTCTGTGCCCTGCTCACTTACGGCGGTGTTTCGCTGTTCGTGGTGGTGTTCGCGGTGTACCCGTTCGCCGCCGAAATGTTCCGTCAGAGCAACATCCCCAAACGCCTGATCCCGGCCACCATCGCCCTGGGCGCATTCTCGTTCACCATGGACGCCCTGCCCGGCACCCCACAGATCCAGAACATCATCCCCAGCACCTTCTTCAACACCACCGCCTGGGCCGCACCGTGGCTGGGCCTGATCGGCACGCTGTTCGTGTTCTTTACCGGCATGGCCTATCTGCAGCGCCAGCGCAACAAGGCCCTGCGCGCCGGTGAAGGTTATGGCACCGACTTGCGCAACGAACCGGAAACCGCTGCCGACCTGAGCCTGCCCAACCCTTGGCTGGCGCTGTCGCCGCTGATACTGGTGGGGGTGATGAACCTGATGTTCACCCACTGGATACCGCATTGGTACGGCCCCAGTCACAGCCTGCAATTGCCAGGCATGAGTGCACCGGTACAAAGCGACGTGACCAAGCTGACGGCCATCTGGGCTGTGCAGGCCGCGTTGCTGGTGGGCATCCTGATGGTCCTGGTGTGCGCCTTTGGCGCCATTCGTACACGCCTGGCCGAAGGCACCAAAAGCGCGGTGGGTGGTGCCTTGCTGGCAGCCATGAACACCGCTTCGGAATACGGCTTTGGCGCGGTAATCGCCTCGCTGCCGGGTTTTCTGGTGCTGGCCGATGCCCTGCGCAGCATCCCCAACCCCTTGGTGAACGAAGCCATCACCGTGACCTTGCTGGCCGGCATCACCGGCTCCGCTTCGGGCGGCATGAGCATCGCCTTGGCAGCCATGGGCGACACGTTCATCGCCGCCGCCCACGCGGCCGATATCCCGCTGGAAGTGCTACACCGGGTAGCCGCCATGGCCAGCGGTGGCATGGACACCCTGCCGCACAATGGCGCGGTGATCACCTTGCTGGCGGTGACCGGCCTCACCCACCGCGAGGCCTACAAGGACATTTTTGGTATTACCCTGATCAAGACCCTGGCGGTGTTCGTGGTCATCGCCACGTTCTACGCCACTGGCATCGTCTAAGGAGCATGGCATGACCCTTGAAGGCAAAACTGCACTCGTCACCGGTTCCACCAGCGGCATTGGCCTGGGCATCGCCCAGGTATTGGCCCGGGCTGGCGCCAACATCGTGCTCAACGGCTTTGGCGACCCGGGCCCCGCCATGGCGGAAATTGCCCGGCACGGGATGAAGGTTGTGCACCACCCGGCCGACCTGTCGGATGTGATCCAGATCGAGGCCTTGTTCAACCTGGCCGAACGTGAGTTCGGCGGCGTCGACATTCTGGTCAACAACGCCGGTATCCAGCATGTGGCACCGGTTGAGCAGTTCCCGCCAGAAAGCTGGGACAAGATCATCGCCCTGAACCTGTCGGCCGTATTCCATGGCACACGCCTGGCGCTGCCGGGCATGCGCACGCGCAACTGGGGGCGCATCATCAATATCGCTTCGGTGCATGGCCTGGTCGGCTCGATGGGCAAGGCAGCCTACGTGGCAGCCAAGCATGGTGTGGTCGGCCTGACCAAAGTGGTCGGCCTGGAAACCGCCACCAGTCATGTCACCTGCAATGCCATATGCCCGGGCTGGGTGCTGACACCGCTGGTGCAAAAGCAGATCGACGATCGTGCGGCCCAAGGTAAAGATCGGCTGCAAGCGCAGCACGATCTGCTGGCAGAAAAACAACCATCGCTGGCCTTCGTCACCCCCGAACACCTCGGTGAGCTGGTACTCTTCCTGTGCAGCGAGGCCGGTAGCCAGGTTCGCGGCGCCGCCTGGAACGTCGATGGTGGCTGGTTGGCCCAGTGACGGGCGGCCTGGGCCTGGCGACGGTCGCGCATTCGTTTATCAGCAAGGAGGCCTTATGCGCCCTACCCCAATGACCGCGATTCTGGCCCTGAGCCTGGCCGCCGCCTCACCCGCGATGGCCGCCAGCCTGAAGGACATCGCGCCCTACCCCGAGGCGGAAAAAGGCTTCACCCGGCAGGTTATCCACCTGCCGGCCCAGGCCGACGAGTCGGCCTATAAACTGGAAATCCTCGCTGGCAAGACGCTGCAGGTCGACTGCAATCGTCAGCGCCTGGGCGGCAACCTGGAAGCACGCACCCTGGAAGGCTGGGGCTACAATTACTACCGCCTGGACAACGTCAGCGGCCCGGCCAGCACGCTGATGGCCTGCCCGGACGGCAAGAAGACCGAGGCCTTCGTGCCAGTGGTCGGCGATGGCTTCCTGCTGCGCTACAACAGCAAGCTGCCGGTGGTGGTGTATGTGCCCAAGGATGTCGAAGTGCGCTACCGCGTGTGGGCGGCATCGCAGGATGTGCAGAAGGCTAAAGTAGAGTAGGCAGGACCGCTTTCTCTGCAGGGTCAGCCTCTTCGCAACACAGGGCTGATCCTGCCCTGAGCCTGCTTTGTTCCGGTAAAGGAGATTCGGCATGAACGATGTGCTCTGGCGCCCGTCCACAACGCAGATCGAGGCCAGCCGGATGGATGCCTTCCGCCGCCGGGTCAACCTGCGCTACAACCTGCAACTCAACGACTACCAGGCCCTGCACGGCTGGAGCATCGAACAGCGCCCCGCCTTCTGGCAAACCCTTGCCGATTATTTCCACGTTCATTGGCATACGCCGCCCAGCCAGGTGCTCAGCGAAGGGCCGCAAATGCCCGATGCACAGTGGTTCGCCAATGCCACCCTGAACTTTGCCGAACACCTGCTGCGCCGCCGCGACGACCGCCCGGCCGTGGTCGCCGTGCGCGAAGACGGCCAACGCGAAGTGTTCACCCATGCCGAACTGGCCGCACAGGTGGCCGGGCTGCAAACGGCATTCAAGGCTGCAGGTATCGTCCCGGGCGACCGGGTAGCCGCCATCATGCCCAATACCTGGCAAACACTGGTGGCCATGCTCGCCTGCACCAGCCTTGGCGCGGTCTGGTCTACCTCCTCGCCCGAGTTCGGCGTGCACGGCATCATCGACCGCTTCGGCCAGATCGAACCCAAGCTGCTGATCGTCTGCGCCGGTTACGAGTATGCTGGCAAGGCCATCGACCAGGTGACCAAGGTCAACCAGGTGTGTGCGCAGTTGCCTGGCCTGGAGCAACTGATCGTGGTGCCCCATACCCGCAAAGGCACGCGTGCCGATGAATTCCAGGCAGCCAACGTCAGCCTGTGGGATGATTTCTTCCAGCCCGGCGGCGAGCCCCGTTTCACCCCGCTGCCGTTCGACCACCCGCTGTACATCCTCTATTCCAGTGGCACCACCGGGGTGCCCAAGTGCATTGTCCATCGCGCCGGAGGCGTGCTGTTGCAACACCTCAAGGAACACGGCCTGCACAACGACCTGAAGGCCGATGACGTGCTGTTCTACTACACCACCTGCGGCTGGATGATGTGGAACTGGCTGGCCAGCGGCCTGGCGGTGGGTGCCACGCTGGTGCTGTACGACGGCTCGCCGTTCCACCCGGGCCCCGAGCGCCTTCTGGACCTGATAGAGGCCGAAGGCATCCACGCGTTCGGCACCAGCGCCAAGTACCTGGCGGCACTGGAGCAGGCAGGCCTGGAACCTGCCAACAGCCACTGCCTGACCAGCCTGCGGCTGCTGCTGTCCACCGGTTCGCCGCTGTCACCGCACAGCTATGACTATGTATACGACAAGATCAAGGCCGACCTGTGGCTCGTGTCCATGTCGGGCGGCACGGACATTGTCTCCTGCTTCGTGCTGGGCAACCCGACCCTGCCTGTGCGTCGTGGCGATATCCAGTGCAAGGGCCTGGGTATGGCGGTGGAGGTGTGGAACGAGCAGGGTCAGCCCGTGGTGGACGAAAAAGGCGAGCTGGTGTGCACGCGCAACTTCCCCTCGATGCCACTCGGTTTCTGGAACGACCCGGACGGTCGCCGTTACCACGATGCCTACTTCAGCCAGTTTCCGGGGGTGTGGGCCCAAGGCGACTACGCCGAGCAGCGTGCCAGCGGGGGCATGGTGATCCACGGTCGCTCCGACGCCGTGCTCAACCCGGGCGGCGTGCGCATTGGCACGGCGGAGATCTACCGCCAGGTGGAAAAAGTCGAACAGGTCGTGGAATGCGTGGCCATCGGCCAGGACTGGAACGGGGATGTGCGGGTGGTACTGTTCGTGCGCCTGCACGACGGCCTGCAGCTGGATGAAGCCTTGCGCCAGCACATCCGCCAGGTGATACGCCAGTACACCACGCCCCGCCATGTCCCAGCTGTAATCGCCCAGGTCAGTGACATACCGCGCACCATCAGTGGCAAGCTGGTGGAACTGGCGATTCGCGATGTGGTGCATGGGTTGCCGGTTAAGAACACCGATGCCCTGGCCAACCCGGAGGCGCTTGATCAGTTTCGCGATCGCGCAGAGCTGAAGAGCTGACATTCATCGCGCGGCCATTTAGGCGCGATCGCTACAACAGGACTCAATCAGGCATAATGCCGCCTTTTTCCCCGATGCACAGGTAGCCCATGAAAGCCCAAGCCCGCCACATACTGGTCAAGACCGCTGACGAAGCCGAAAAGCTCAAGCAGCGCATCGCCAACGGTGAGGCTTTCGACGTGCTCGCGAAAAAGTGCTCTCTTTGCCCATCGGGCAAGCGCGGTGGAGACCTGGGCGAAATTCGCCCCGGGCAGATGGTCGGCGCCATCGACCAGGTGATCTTCAAGAAGCCTTTGCGTGTGGTACACGGGCCGATCAAGAGCAAATTCGGCTACCACCTGGTGCAAACGTTCTACCGCGACTAACGCGCTAGCCCTTTGCCACCTGACATTTTTGCCAGTTGTGGTCGTGACGCACTCCTCTATACAACCCCGGTAACCCTGTGCACCACGCGTGGTGCGCAGGTTTCCCCTGGTGAATGGAGGTTTTCCTGATGCGTCTACGCCTGATGCTGACCCTGGGTTCGCTCCCGCTGCTGGGCATGGTCACGCCCGCCCAAGCAAATTGCACCTTCGCACCCGGCCCGGGTAACGACACCTACACCTGTGACAGCGGCACCGCACCCGCGTTGGTGGACAGCAGCGGCGATAACCGCCTGGTATTCCCGGCATCCGGTAGCGGCGCCATTACCGGCGACGTAACCTTCGGCGCCGGCACAGACAGCATCGACATGGGCTCTGGCAGCATCGGCGGCAACGTCAACCAGGGCGCCGGCATCGATGACTTCGTCATGAGCGGCGGCGTCATCGAAGGCAACCTCAACCAGGGTGATGGCCTGGACACCTTTCACATGAGCGGCGGCTGGATCAAGGGCACGTTCGACAGCGGCGACTATGCCGAAATGGACGACGGACGTATCGGCAACGTCAACATGCGGCTGGACGAGAACACCTTCATCATGCGTGGCGGCAGCGTCGACCGGAATGTCATCACGGCCTTCGACAAGGACTACATCGAAGTCTTCGAGGGCAACATCGGCGGTAACATCAGCGTCAGCGGTGGCGACGACCAGGTGCTGGTGCACGGTGGCCAGGTTGGCGGCGATGTGTTGCTGAGCACTGGCAACGACCGCTTCACCTGGGACGGTGGCCATATTGGCGGGCGCGTGGATGCCGGGCCAGGTGATGACACGGCACTGCTCAAAGGCCTTACGCCCGAGGTGCTGAGTATCACGTTGGACGGCGGCGAAGGTAACGACAGCCTGACGTTCGATGCCAGCCAGCCGGCAGGCGGTGCCCACTATGTGAACTGGGAGCGCGTGGCGCTGAACAACGGCAGCCGGCTGGCACTGGATGACACGCTGGTACTGGGCGACAGTGACAGCAGCACGGGCAGCCTCGCCCTCGACGCCAGCAGCCGCATCACGTCACGCCAAGGGGTGATCACTGCGTTTGCCCCAGGCCAGCGCGCCGCAATCAGCAACGCAGGCACACTTGACCTCACCGCCGGCAATGATGCCATGGGCCGCTTGCGCATCGAGGGCGATTACACCGGCAACAATGGCACCCTGCGCCTGAACAGCGTGCTGGCCGGCGATGGCGCTGCTTCCGATCGCCTGGTGGTAAGCCGCGGCGCCATCGCCGGCTCTACCCAGGTGCTCATCAACAACCTCAACGGCGCAGGTGCGGCGACGGCGCAGAACGGCATCCAGGTGGTCGAAGCCCGTGACGGCGCCACCAGCACGGCCACCGCCTTTGTACAGACCCAAAGGCTATCGGCCGGAGCCTACGACTATCGGCTGTTCAAAGGGGGCGTCACTGCCGGCAGTGAAAACAGCTGGTACCTGCGCTCGACGCTGGTTGCGCCACCCGCTCCAGCCCCTGTGCCGGCACCGGGCGAGCCGCCAGTGATCGCCCCGGCCGTCACCCCGCCCGTCGCTGCGCCTGCGCCCGGCCAGGCCGAGCTGCCGGCGCCGGTGCAGGGCCAAAGCCTGCCGCTGTACCGCCCCGAGGTCCCGGTGTATGCCGCAGCGCCGCGGGGGGCCGCGATCATCGCCCGCCAGGCACTGGGCACCTTCCACCAACGCCAGGGCGACCAGCTGTTACTGCAGGGTGAAAGCGCCCTGCCCGCCAGCTGGGGGCAAGCCTACGGCGGCACGCTGCGCCAGCAATGGAGCGGCACGGTCAGCCCGAGCCTGGATGGCGACCTGTACGGTTTCAAGGTGGGCCAGGACCTGTATGCCAAGGTTGGCGAGAACGGTTACCGCCAGCATGTCGGTATCTACGTAAGCCATAGCCGCCTGGACGCCGACGTCAAAGGGTTTGCACTGGCCGTTCACGACCGCAGCGTGGGCGACCTGAAGCTCGATGGCGACAGCGTGGGCACCTACTGGACGCTGGTCGGGCCACAGGGCGCGTACCTGGACGCGGTGTTGCAATACACCCGCCTGGATGGCCGCGCCCGCTCCGAGCGTGGCGACACGCTGAACCTCGACGGCCACGCCTGGACAGCGTCGCTGGAATCGGGCTACCCCATCACCCTGTCCGAGCACTGGCGCGTGGAACCGCAAGCTCAGCTGATTGCGCAAAAGGTCGCGCTGGACAGCGCCAGCGACGGCGTCTCGCGCATCCGTCATGACGCCCAGGTCGAGCTGACCGGCCGCTTGGGCCTGCGCCTGGAGGGTGCGTTCACGGGGAGCAGCGGGCGCCTGTTGCAGCCCTATGCGCAGGTCAACCTGTGGCACGGCGACGGTGGGCGCGACACCTTGAGCTTCGATGACGCAGACAAGATCAAGACCGATTACCGCTATACCTCAGTGCAACTGGAAGGCGGTGTGGTCGCGCAGGTCAACGAAGCGCTGAGCCTGCATGGCGGCGTGCAGTACACCGCCAACCTGGACAGCCGCCAGCAGGAAGCCAGCGGCGTTAACCTGGGCGTGCGCTGGCAGTTCTAGCGGCGCGCAGCCAGCAGACCGAGGCCCGCGCAACCCAGCAAGGAAGCACTGACCCGGTTGAACATCCGGCGTGGGCCGGGCCGGTTGAACCAGCGCTGCATGTAGGCGCCCAGGCCTGAGTAGATGGCGATGGCCGCCCATTCCAGCAGCAGGAACAACACACCCAGCCAAAGGAACTGCTCACTCACCGGGGTGCCGCTACCGACCGAGACGAACTGCGGCAGGAAGGCGGTGAAGATCAGGATGGCCTTGGGGTTGCCGGCCGCCACCCAGAACTCCTGGCGCGCCAGGCGCCAAGTGCCGCCTGGGTGATCGCTTGCCACCACGGTCTCGCTCACGGGTGCGCGCCACAGTTGCCAGGCGATGTAGAACAGGTAGGCCGCGCCCACCACCTTGATGGCCAGGAACAGGTATTCGCTGGTATGCAACACCACTGCCAGGCCCATCGCTGCCAGGGCGATCATGCCGCAGAAGGCAAGGATACGGCCGGCGCCGGCCACGCAGGCGGTGCGCAGGCCGTAACGGCTGGCGTTGTGCAGTGACAACAGGTTGTTGGGCCCAGGCGCCATGTTCAAGGCGAAGCAGGCGGGGATGAAAAGCAGCAGGCTTGAAAGGTCCATTCTCGTTTTCCTCTGACAACAGCCCTCTATTTCGGCGCCTTCCGGGCCCTGCGGTCAAGTAACAGCCAGCGATAAAAACTGTACGGGTTCACGGTACCTGTTACCCTGCCGGCAATACCGAGGAGCCTGTAATGCCCCGTTCCCACGCCGACATGTGGCGCGATCCGGCCCTGGCACATGTCGAAAGCCGGCGCGCCTGCCACAGCCGGGCCTGCTACAAGGCCCACAGCCACCCGACGTTTTCCATCGGTGCGGTGGATGCTGGCCGCAGCCATTTCACCGGGGCTGCCGACGGGCAGCAACACTTGGCGCCCGGCACGCTGGTACTGGTTCCGGCCCACCGCGTGCATGCCTGCAACCCGGCCCCCGGCCTGGCGTGGAGCTATCAGATGCTGCATGTGGATGCCGACTGGCTGACGCAGTTACGCCTGGAGTCGGGCCTTGGCGGTATCGAAGCTGGCGAACCGGTGCGTATCTGCAGGGAGGCTGAGGTGTATCGGCAGTTCTGCGCGCTGAACAGGTTGCTGTTTTCCAGTGCCTGCAACGGCGAGAAAGATGCGGCGCTGATTGCCTTTCTGGGGGACCTGGATTTTTCCGCGCACCCACCGCTGGCAGCGGCCCCCGCCCTGCAAGCCGCCACCTTGAACGGGTTGCTTGCACGCATCGAACACCAGGACCCTGCGCAATTGAGCCTGGAGGTATTGGCGCGGGAGGCCGGGCTTGGGCGCTATCAACTGATCCGCGCGTTTCGAGCGGCTACCGGGTTTACCCCGCATGCCTACCTACTCAATGCCCGGGTCAATCGCGGGCGGCAACTGTTGAGTGAAGGGCTGGCCCTGGCGGAAGTGGCCTACCAGCTTGGCTTTGCTGACCAAAGCCATTTCCAGCGGGTGTTCAAGGCCCATGTGGGGGTTACGCCGGGGCAGTACCGCGGAAACTGAAGGCCGCTGCAGGTGCAATATTGTTCAATACGCCAGAACGGGCCCGGCAGCAGACTGCGGTTTTTCCGCAGAGCCGCCCCCAATGCAACAATTCATGATCATCGCCCTGGCCCACTTTCTTGCCCTGCTCTCACCTGGCCCGGACTTTTTCCTGGTCGCACGCAACGCGATCAACAGCGGCTGGCGCATCGCCAGCGGCGCCTGCCTGGGCATAGCGCTGGCCAATGGCGCGTTCATTGTCATCGCCTTCACCGGGCTTTCGGTACTGCAGCAGGGCAGCCCGCTGTTCACCGCCCTGCAACTGGCCGGCGCCAGCTACCTGCTGTACATCGGCGTGCTGTTCCTGCGCCATGCCGGGCAAACCAGCCTGGGTACAGTCTTCGGTAGCCAGCGGGGGCATGGCTGGTGGCGCAGTTTGGGCATGGGCTTCTTGTCCGGCATCCTCAACCCCAAGAACGCGCTGTTCTATGCCAGCCTGGCCAGCATGGTCGCCAGCGTCAGCCCCGGCTGGAAAACGGCCTACGCCCTATGGATGTTCAGCATCGTCCTGCTCTGGGACTTGCTGGTTGCCGTGGCCATCGGCAACCAGCGGGTACTGCGGCGATTCGCCCGCAGCCTGGCGTGGCTGGAGCGGGCCTCGGGGGTCATGCTGGTGATGTTGGCGGGGGCGTTGTTGCTGCATCTGACGCGGGGCTGACCCGTTGCAAGGTGCGCATGTCGACCAAAGTGAAATGGCCGCTGGCCCAGCCCCCCGTGTCCAGGTGCCACACATTGCCCAGCAGCTTGGCCTCCAGCACCGGGGTGTGGCCGACCAGCAGGGCTCGCAGGCCCTGCACCGGTTGGGTGTCACCCTCTTTCAGGCGCCGACGCGACCACTGGCACACTTGGCGCACCTCAGGGTCGTCATCCAGCTCCAGCCAGGAGCGTAATACCGCCCAGTCGGCAAACGGGCTGTCGGCATGCAGCAGGCCTACCAGCCCGTCCGCACTCTCCACTTCCATGGCAATCGGCAACTGCTCAAACCGCTCCACGAAACGCAGTTGCTCGCGCCGCGGCAAGTCGAGGAACCAGCCCCCCCCGGCGGCGCGGTACATGCCCAGGTCGAGCCGCCCACCACGCACGCGGGTGATTGCCAAGGCCTCATGATTGCCCTGGACGGCATGGAACCAAGGCTGGGCCAGCCAGTCCAGCGCTGCCTCGCTGTGCGGCCCACGGTCGACCAGGTCGCCCACGCTGAACAAGCGGTCCACCGCCGGATCGAACCCTACCGCCTCCAGGCATTGCTGCAGGCGCTGGAAGTGGCCATGGATATCGCCCACGGCCAGATCCCGTCCCCGGATATTGGCGATCAGCCGCCGAAACCGTGCCATTACAGTGTTCCTCCGCTGGTAGCACCCTGCCCGCCTTTGCGCGGGCCGTGCTCATGGCGCTGTCACTGGACAGCATGGCACAAGGTACCGTGGCTGCGCAGGTCGGGGGGCGTTTTGCTGCCCATCCCAGGCTTCCTGAAAAACCCTTCACTGGAACAGGCGTTGGTGCCGGTAGTATGCTCGGCACGTCAATCTTCACCAGGGAATGGTTCTGATGAAACTGTGCGCCGTACAACTGGCGTCGCTCAAGGGCGATTTGCCAGGCAACCTCCAGCGCCATCTGGTTTGCATCGAGCAGGCTGCGGCCCTGGGTGCCGAACTGGTGGTGTTCCCCGAACTGTCGCTGACCGGCTATGAGCCGAGTGTGGCGCGCCAGTCCGCCCTGCCCGTCACCTCCGCACGCCTGGACCCGCTGCAGGCAGCCTGCGACCGCTTGGGCATTACCGTTGCCGTGGGCCTGCCATTGCCAACGCCCGACGGCATACGTATCGGCATGCCCGTCTTCTGCCCTGATGCGCCGCGCCAGGCCTATGCCAAGCAGCGCTTGCATGATGATGAGCTGCCTTACTTAACCCCAGGTCATCAGGCATTGCTGCTGGAGGTGGGTGAGCACCGGGTGGCGCCAGCGATCTGCTACGAATCGATGTTCATGGCGCATGCCGCCGTGGCCCGCGAGCGCGGTGCAGACCTGTACCTGGTCAGCGTTGCGAAAACCGCCAAGGGTATCCGCGAGGGATATGCGCACTACCCAGAGGTGGCACGCGAGCTGGGCATGCCGGTGTTGATGGCCAACTGTGTGGGGCCGGCCGACACTTTCATCGGTGCCGGCGGTTCTGCAGCGTGGGACAGCCAGGGGCACTTGCTGGCCAGCCTGGATGGCCACAGTGAAGGGCTGATCGTACTCGACACCCGCAGTGCCAGCGCCATCACCCTGCCCTTGAACCCGCACCCTGCATGATCTATCTGTTTCTAGCGTTGCTGAGTTACGCCAGCACCTACTGCCTGGTCGGCTTGCTGATTCAGGGCCAACTTGCCGATGTGGCCGAGGGATTGCGCCATCGGCCCGATGCGCCTACGCCCGGCGAGTACCTGCGTGAGGTCGGGCCCCGCGCACGTCAGGCCCGGCGGCAATACACCCTGATCGCCGGCTCGGTGCTGGCCGTGCTGGCCTGCCTGATCGCCAGCGGGTTCGGTTGACGCCTTACAGGTCCAGCGCCAGGCTTTGCCGCCCTTCCAGCGCCAACAGATACTGCTTGGCCGGCAGGCCACCAGCAAAGCCGGTCAGGCTGCCCGACGCGCCGATTACCCGGTGACAGGGGGCGATGATCGAAATCGGGTTGCGGCCATTGGCAGCGCCAACCGCGCGTACCGCCCTGGGGTTGCCGAGCTGCCGGGCAATATCGCTGTAGCTGCGGGTTTCGCCGAACGGTATCGCCAGCAATGCGGCCCACACCTGGCGCTGGAACTCAGTACCGGCAAAGTCCAGCGCCAGCTCGAAACGCTGGCGCTTGCCGTCAAAGTACTCGCCCAGCTGACGAGCGGTTTCCCGCAGTACCGGGCACTGGTCGTCCCGGTGCAGTGCGCCCAGGCGAACGCGGTTTTCCCGCTCCTCTTCCCACAATACGGCTGCCAGGCAATTGCCACGCGCCACAAGGGTCAGCATGCCGACGGGCGATGGCATGATCGTGAATGCGCTGGACATAGCAGGCTCCTGCAGGTTGCGATCGGCCCACTGTACGCATCCACAGTCCTTGATGCACCCGCTTTCTTGCTCAGTTCATTGCGCAGCCGGCAATGTGCCGCGCCTGGCTGAGCGTGACCTTGGGGATCAGCTCAGCGGGAATGCGCGATGTTGCCGACAGGTTGTAGACGTGGAAATGCTCGCTGACCACTTCCCTGGCCATCAGCTTCAACGACGGCAGGATGCGGCTGTCCCAATGCTGGTCGAGCCCGCACGGCGAAGACAGGCCCTGGCCGTCCTCGTAAAAGCGCCCGACGCTCTGGTCGAGGTCTACCCCCACCAGCAACACGTCCTCGAAGCCCAGGTGATAGGCCAACTGCAAGGCCACATAAGCCACCGTGCGGGCATCGAAAAAGCCATGGGCGAGGTCTTTACTGAAGGCGATCGAGCGGCTGCGTTTACTCCACAGTGCCCGGTTGCACACGCAACTGTCACCCTGGCCGCGCAAACCGTCCAGCAGGCTCGGCGTGTCGGCTTTGTGCAAGGCATAACACTGGGTGTGGGCTGGCACATCGGCACGCGCATACTGCTCTGGCCACAGGGCCAGGCGTTCGCTGTCGCGCAAGGCAGTGGCGAACAAGGCCGGCTGTTGCTGGCAAAAGCTTTTGTCGGTGCACACGTAGAAGAAGGGTTTGATGCCGTGTTCGGCGGTCATGGCGACCGACCCATTCATGGCGATGATGGGCAAGTGCGCAAACTCGCCCAGCGGAAAA
Organism: Pseudomonas sp. GLN_2; assembly: GCF_043106005.1. Lineage (NCBI taxonomy): Bacteria > Pseudomonadati > Pseudomonadota > Gammaproteobacteria > Pseudomonadales > Pseudomonadaceae > Pseudomonas > Pseudomonas sp. GLN_2. The sequence goes on from NZ_JBICMC010000021.1 coordinate 62,934, forward strand.
TGTTTGGCAGAAGCGCCGGAGGCGAGGATCACCACGGGGCCCTGCTGGGAATTGCGACACGCCTCGAAACCGGAGAACGCCCCGCGTTCAGCGCTTGGCTGCGACGGAAGTGTGTTCATCAATGGCATCTTTAACTGGACAGTACAAACCACACTACTGATCCGTGTATACGCCGTGGCCGCTTTTACCTAACTTTACGTCGGTGAACTTAAGTCAACCGCCATTCCCTTGTTTGGCGGGGTTTTGGGGCTGCTGAGCGCGCTGGCAAAGACCACGCCAGCAACAAGATGGGGCGCAAGGCGCCCCAAGCATCGCAAGCCACTTCTATATTGCAGTCTGGCGAATGCGTTTCTTGTCGATCTTGCCGACACTGGTCTTGGGGATCTCGTCCACGCACCGCACCTGCCGCGGTACGGCCCATTTGGCCAGGTGCCCGCTGTCAACATACGGCTGCAGGTGCCTGGCCAATGCCGGTTGGTCCAACTGCACACCGTCATGACAGACCACCAGAGCCAAAGGTTGTTCCCCCCACTGTGGATCAGGAATACCGATCACCGCGACCGAGGCGACGGACGGGTGCTGGCTGATCAGGTTTTCCAGCGCCACCGAACTGACCCACTCGCCACCGGTCTTGATCACATCCTTGATGCGATCGCGGATGCGCACCACGCCCAGCGAGTCGATACAGGCCAGGTCACCGGTGTGCATCCAGCCCCCCAGCCACAGCGCCGCGCCTTGCTCCGGTTCGTGCAGGTAACCCTGGGTCAGCCAAGGCGCGCGCACCACGATTTCGCCCAGGCTTGCGCCATCGTGCGGTACTTCCCTGCCCTCGCTATCGACGATACGCAGGTCCACCAAGGCAATCGGCACACCGGCATCAATGCGCAGCGGCAGTTGCTGCGCCATGGGCTGTGCCAGCAAGTCGGTGCTCAGGTGGGTGATGCTGAGCAGCGGGCAGCTTTCCGACATGCCGTAGCCACAATGCACACTGATGCCGCGCCCGCTGGCACGCTGGGCCAGGCTCAGCGTCAGGGCGCTGCCGCCCAGCAGCATCTTCCAGCCGGTCAGGTCGGTGCAGCGCCCTTGCTCGCTGTCGAGCATCATTTGCAGCACCGTCGGTACGCAATGGGAGAACGTCACCCCCTCGTCATGGAACAGGCGCACCAGGCGGTTGGGCTCGTAGCGCCCGGGGTAGACCTGCTTGATGCCCAGCGCCGTGGCCACATAGGGCACGCCCCAGGCATGCACGTGGAACATGGGCGTGATCGGCATGTACACATCGCCGGTGCGCAGCAACGGTACCTCCCCACACGCGGCCAAGGTGCCCTGCTCGACCAGGGTATGCAGCACCAGTTGCCGGTGGCTGAAGTACACCCCCTTGGGGTTGCCGGTGGTACCGCTGGTGTAGAACAGTGTGGCCAGCGAGTTTTCGTCGAAGTCGGCAAATTCGAACTGTGGCGCTGCAGCCGCCAGCATGGCTTCGTATTCGCCCAGCAAAGGCACTGTCTGCGCGGCGGCAGCGCCGTCGCTGAGGCGGATGATGCCCTCGACGGTCGGCAGGTCGCCACGCAGCTGCTGTATCAATGGCAGGAAGTCGTCATGCACCAGTACCCACCGATCCTCGGCGTGGTTCATGGTGTAGCGCACCTGCTCGCTGGACAGCCGCACGTTCACCGTATGCAAGACCGCGCCCAGCATTGGTACGGCAAAGAAACATTCCAGTGCCCGGTGGCTGTCCCAGTCGAGCAATGCCACCGTGTCGCCAGGCTTGACCCCGGCCGTGGTCAACACGTTGGCCAGCCGTTGGATGCGTTCCAGCAACGTGGTGTAGGTGTAGCGCAGCTTGTCGGCGTAGACGATTTCCTGGTTGGGCTGGTAGCGCACGCCCGACAGCAGCAGGCGTTTGATCAGCAGCGGATAGGCATAGGCCTGCTCGGCCCGGGGCATGACGCGAGTGGTGAGCATGTTGGCGGCCATCACAGTTGCACGGCCTCGAGCAGGTACAGGCTATCGCTGCCGGCCCTGACACTGGCGCTGAGCGAGTGGATGCGTGGTAGCAGGCGTGCAAAGTAGAAGCGCGCGGTGCCGAGCTTGCTGAGGTGGAACGGCTCTGGTGCCGCCTGGCCCTGGCACACCACGGCCATGCGCGCCCACAGGTAGGCGTAGAAGGTGTAGCCAAACACGTGCAGGTACTCCACCGCCGCCGCGCCAAGCTCGCGTGGGTTGCCTTGGCTGCGGTCGAGCAGCCAGGCACTCAGTTCGTCAAGGTTGTGCACGGCCGCCAGCAGTGGCGCACTGAATTCGGCGTGCGCCACTGGCAGCGCCTGGGCAAAGCTGACGATTTCGTCAGACAGGCCACGGTAGGCCTTGCCGCCATCACCAAACAGCTTGCGCCCTACCAGGTCGAGCGCCTGGATGCCATTGGTGCCTTCGTAGATCTGGGTAATGCGGCAGTCACGAATCAACTGCTCCTGGCCCCACTCGCGGATATAGCCGTGGCCACCCAGCACCTGCTGGCCGTGCAGGGTAGTTTCCAGTCCCATGTCGGTAAGGAAGGCTTTGGCTACCGGCGTAAGCAACGCCACCTTGGCCTCGGCATTGGCGCGTGTAGCCGAATCGTCGCTGTATTTGGCCAGGTCCAACTGCAACGCCACGTAGGTGGTAAATGCCCGCCCGCCCTCGTTCAGCGCTTTCATGGTCAGTAGCATGCGGCGTACATCCGGGTGGACGATGATCGGGTCGGCAGACTGCGACGGCGCTTCGACACCCGACGGCGCGCGGCCTTGAAGACGATCACGGGCATAAGCAATGGCCCCCTGATAAGACCGCTCGCCCAGCGCCAGCCCCTGGATACCCACGCCCAGGCGCTCGTAGTTCATCATGGTGAACATGGCATTGAGGCCCTTGTTCGGCTCGCCGACCAAGTAGCCGATGGCGCCGTCGAAGTTCATCACGCAGGTGGCCGAGGCCTTGATGCCCATCTTGTGCTCGATTGAGCCGCAGCTCACTGCATTGGCCTCGCAAAGCACGCCGTCGGCGTCGACCAGCACCTTGGGCACCAGGAACAGCGAGATGCCTTTGGGGCCGGCAGGTGCCTCCGGTAACCGCGCCAGCACCAGGTGGATGATGTTCTCGGTCAGGTCCTGCTCGCCGCCAGTGATGAAGACCTTGGTGCCGCTGATGCGGTAGCCGCCGTCGGCGAGGGGTTGTGCCCGGGTGCGGATCAGGCCCAGGTCGGTGCCGGCGTGGGGCTCGGTCAGGCACATCGAACCGGCCCAACGCCCTTGGTACATGGGTGGCAGGTACAGCGCCTGCAAAGCCTCACTGGCATGGTTGAGCAGTGCCAGGCAGGCCCCGGCGGTCAGCATCGGGTACAGGCCAAACGACAGGTTGGCGGCATTGAGCATCTCTTCGAGTTGGGCGCCGATCACCTTCGGCATGCCCATGCCGCCGTAGGCCGGGTCACCGGCCACACCGACCCAGCCGTCAGCGGCAAATGCCCGGTAGGCATCGGCGAAGCCGTCAGGCGTGCGTACCTGGCCAGCCTCCCAGCGGCAGCCCTGCTCGTCGCCACTGCGGTTGAGCGGCGCCACTCGCTCGGCAATCAGCTTGCCGGCCTGCTCGAGGATGGCCCGGGCAGTGTCACCATCGACCACCTCGGCCAGTTCGGGCGTTTGCGCCCACCAGGTGGGGATGTCGAACACTTCGTTGAACAGAAAATCCATGTCGCGCAGTGGCGCAAGGTAATCAGACATGAGGCGAGCACTCGGTTGCTTGGGTTTGCGAAAGCGCCGGCGCCTGGGCATCGGCAGCTGCCGGGGCGCCCTGGCCGCGCAGGAGGAAGTGCGACAACGCGGGTATCAGCACCAGCGCGCCGAGCATGTTCCACAGGAACATGAAGGTCAGCAGCAGGCCCATGTCGGCCTGGAACTTGATTGGCGACCAGGCCCAGCCGGCTACGCCAGCGGCCAAGGTGATACCGACCAGCCCCACCACCCGACCGGTGAAGGCCAGGGCTTTCTGGTAGGCGTGGGCCAGGCTCAGGCCGGCGCGCTGGTAGTGCAACTGCACGCTGAGCAGGTACAGCGCGTAGTCCACGCCAATGCCCACCCCCAGGGCGATCACCGGCAAGGTGGCGACCTTGACGCCGATGCCCATGGCCACCATCAACGCCTCGCACAGCACCGAGGTAAGCATCAGCGGCAGGATTGCCACCAGCGTCGCTCGCCAGCTGCGGAAGGTGACCAGGCAGAACAGGGTCACCGCCAGGTACACCAGCAACAGCATGCGGTGGTTGGCCTCGCGCACCACCTCGTTGGTGGCAGCCTCGATGCCGGCGCTGCCGGCGGCCAGCAGGAACTGGTGGTCAGCATTGCTGTTGGCCTGGGCGAAACGCTCAGCCGCTGCAGCCACCTGGGCCAGCGTGTCGGCGCGGTGGTCCTTGAGGTAGGCGATCACCGGCATCAGCGAACAGTCGTTGTTGAACAGCTCCGGGGCGTTGACCGACGCTTGCTGGGCGGCGTAGTTGAGCACGTCCTGGTTGCGCTGCAGGCTGTTCAGGCGCGCGTTGCCTTCGTAGGTACCCGCAGTGATCTGGCGTACCGCGTTTGCCAGCGACACGGTGGTCTGCACACCCGGCAGTTGCTGCAGCTCCCAGGCCAGGCGGTCGGCGAGGATCAATGTCTGGTATTGCAGGCAGCCTTCGGGGGCCGTCTTGACCATCACCGCGAAGGTATCGCTGGACAGTGCGTAGTGCTGGGTGATGTAAGCGTTGTCGAGGTTGTAGCGCGAGTCCGCACGCAGCTCGGGGGCGCCACTGTCGAGGTCGCCGATTTTCAGCTGGAGGCTACCCCAGGTGCCTAGGGCGGCCAACGCCAGGGCAGCCAGCAATGCAGCGCTGGCCCACTTGCGTTCGGTGAATCGGTCAAGCAGGGCCCACAGCCGGCCGAAGCCACGGTGCTGATCCGCGCGGGCATCGATACGTAGCGCTCGCTCGGCCGCCTTGCGGCCCACACCGACATAGGACAGTGCCACCGGCATCAACAGCAACGAGGTAAAAATCAGCACCGCCACACCAATGCTGGCGGTGATTGCCAGGTCCTGGATCACCGGAATATCGATCAGCATCAGCACCGCAAAGCCCACGGCATCGGCCAGCAGTGCGGTGACCCCGGCCACGAACAGGCGGCGGAAGGTATAGCGGGCGGCAATCTGCCGGTGCGTACCGCGGCCTATGTCCTGAAGGATGCCGTTCATCTTCTGCGCCGCGTGCGACACGCCGATGGCAAAGATCAGGAACGGCACCAGGATCGAATACGGGTCGATGGCATAGCCCAGCCAGGCAACGATACCCAGCTGCCATACCACTGCAGTCAGCGAACACACCACCACCAGCAAGGTGCTGCGTACACAGCGGGTGTAGCAGTAGATGATCACCAGGCTGGTCAGCACAGCCAGCGCAAAGAACGCCATCACCTGGATCAGGCCGTCGATCAGATCGCCCATCAGCTTGGCGAAGCCGATCACATGAATGCGGTACTGGCCGCTGGCCTGGTACTGACTGCGCAACTGTTCGAGCTTTTGCGAAAAGGCATGGTAGTCCAGGCCTTTGCCGGTGGCTGAGTCCTGGTCCAGCAGCGGCACCACCAGCATGCTCGACTTGAAGTCGCGCGCTACCAGGCTGCCGACGATGTTGGCACGCTCGATGTTCTGCCTTAGCTGTTCGATATCACCGGCTGCGCCTTGATACCCGTCAGGCATGACCGGCCCGCCCTGAAAACCCTCCTCGGTTACCTCGGTCCATCGCACCGCCGGGCTCCACAAGGACTTCACCCATGCCCGGTCCACGCCTTGGCTGAGGAACAGTTCGTCGTTGATATGGCGCAGGGTCTGCAGGTAACCCGGGTCGAAGATATCGCCGTGGGTGTTCTCTACCACCATCCGGACCGCATTGCCCAATCCGCGCAGCGAAGCGCGGTTTTCCAGGTAGTTCTGTATGTAGGGGTGGCTCTGCGGCAGCATCTTGTCAAAGCTGGGGCGCAGCTCCAGGCGCGTCGCCGCCATGAAGCCCAGCACCAAGGTTGCCAGCAGCATGCACAGCAGAAATGGCCAGCGATGGTTGAACACCAGGCGTTCCAGGCAATTGCCCGAGCGTGGGTCGAAATCGGCGAGGTTGCGGATTACCGGAAGCGTATCTTGGCGGGTAGCGGCCATCAGGGTCTTCTCTTGTCAGGGGTGCTGCGTGGGGTTACCGGCCTGGTTGCGCACGCCACGCTCGCCCACCAGCACCAGGCCGTTACCGGCATCGCTGACGAGTGCGGTGACTGGGCTGCGAGGGCTGTGGGCTACCGGGTTGAAGCTGGCGCCGTCATCGCGGCTGAGCAGCAGGTCACCGGCCTGGCTGGCAAGCCACAGCTGCCCATCAGGGTCGATACCGGCGGCGGTGAGGCTGGTGTTGATCCCTGTGTCGATCAGTTGCCACTGCTGGCCGCCATCGGCACTGCGATAGACGTGGCCGCGCAGGCCGTATATCAGCAGCACGCCGGGCTTGCCGACAGCACCGAACAGGGTGCCGGCGTAGGGTGTGCCAACGCGAGCGAAGCGCTTGCCGTCCCACTTCAGCAACAGGCCCTGCTCGCCCGTGATGAACAGCTCGTCGCCCACCGCGGCCAGGCTGGTCAGGTGCAGGCCTTGCGGGTTGTCGCTGTGATCGAGCCACGGCTGCCAGTGCTCGCCGCCATCCGTGGTGCGAAGCAGCAGGTTGAACACCCCCACCGCGTAGCCCGTGCGGGTATCGCTGAACCACACGTCGAGCAAGGCATTGTCGGTGCCCGCGCCTGGCAGCTGTTCGGCCAGGACCCGGCCGTCCAGCTGTTTTTGCCAGTGCATGCCACCGTCACGGCTGTGCAGGACCACACCGTCATGGCCCACCGCCCAGCCCAGCTCGGGCGTGGCGAAGCTCACCGCATTCAGGTCGGCGCTGACCGGCACCTGGGCTTGCTGCCAGTGCGCGCCGTGGTCATCGGAATACAGGATGTGCCCGCGCGGGCCGACCGCGACCAGGCGCTGCCCGGCCAAGGTCACATCACGCAGGGCGCTGCTGCTGGCAAGGGCGCTGGGCATGGCGGGCACATCCAGCACATCGGTGAATGGCGTTGCCTGGGCCGCGCCATGCAGCGCAGCCAGGGTCAGCATCACCACGCTGCATCGTTTGAAGACAGACATTGGAACCTCTGCTCCGTGCGTTCAGCGAATGCCGTTGCCGGCCAGCGACTCGGGCGACCATTGGGTTTTCGACAACGGGTCGATGTAACGGATGCCGCCGTAGGCACCGACCACGCCGTTGAGGTTGTAGGTGCCGCCGATGAGGTCGTAGATCATGAACGGCGTGGCGTCCGGGGTCTGCTTGTCATAGCTCTGGGTGAGGAAGGCGAACGACCCCCGGTACAGCTGGCCACGGGCGTCGTACTGGTCCGAGGCCAACGCGATCCAGCTGTCCTCATCGAGGTAGAAGCGGCGCTTGTGGTAGATGTGACGCGCGCCGTCCTTGAGCTTGCCTTCCACCACCCACACGCGGTGTTTTTCCCAACGTACAAACTGCGGCGCCAAGTGGTTGGGGGTGATCAACTGCTTGACATCGGTGTTGTAGGTCAGCTGGTAGGTGTTGTAAGGCACATACATCTCCTGCTTGCCGACCAGGGTCCAGTCGTAGCGGTCCAGCGCGCCGTTGAAGACGAACACGTCATCGTAAGTGCCAGAGCCGGAGGTGCCCGGGTTGGGCGTGTCGTAGGCCAGGTTAGGTGCCAGCTTGACCCGGCGCTGGCCCGGCAGGTACTGCCAGGCGCTGCGCGGCTGCACCAGCGGGTTGGCAGCGTCGCGCAGCATCATTGCTTCACCGGCACGGCGTGCGGGCCCGGTGTACACCAGTTTCATCTGGTAATAGGTGTCCTTGGCGCCGATCGGCTTGGTCATGTCCTCGTAGATCGGGTAACTGATGTGCGCCTGGCCGGTGGTCGACAAGGACGGTTTGCCGGCAGCATCGACGTTCCAGGAGTCGTACTTGGCGGTCATGCTCACGCCCTGGTAGCGCAGCAGGAAGTTCCACATGGCCTCGGCGCCGTTCTGCGGAATGGGGAACGGAATGCCCGGCAGCACATTGTCCACGGCAGTGCCGCCCTCCTGGCTTCTGGCGCCGGTGGCGTTCTTGCGGGTGTTGTCCAGCACCGCCTGCGGCAGCGCAACGCTGCGGTGCGTCGGGTACACATCAACGTGGTAGCTGGGGTAGCGCTTGAGCAGTTCGAGGGTAGTGGCGGTCAGTTGCCCCTTGTACTGATCGGCATTCCTGCCATCGATGACCAGCAACGGCTTCTCGCTGGCAAACGGGTCGGGTCGCATGCTGGCACCGCTCTGATAGCTGGCCGGCGGGGTAAGCAGGCCGCCTTGGTAGGCCGGGATGGAGCCGTCGGCATTGCCGGCCTTTTCGGCGCCGAGGGTGGTCAGGTTGGTGCCCAGGTGTGCAGCCTGGTCAGGGGAAACGGCAGCCTGGGCAGCGTTGAGCGCGGCCAGCGACAGGCACGAGGCCAGCAGGGTACGTACGAAGGTCATGATGGTTGTCTTCCTGTGTAGGCGGTAGGAAACAGGACTCAGAAGGTCGTCTTGACGGTCAGGTACAGCGCGCCACGGTCTTCGGTGGTGGCGCCACCACCGGAGAAGGAGGCGTAGCCGCCGCCGTAGCAGGTGTAATCCTGTTCGCCGTCCAGGGCATTGGGGGTGCTGCCGTCGGTCTGGCCGTCCTTGCAGGCCTTGGTCTCACCGAAGCTGTCGACGTACTTGAGGTCGACGAAGTACTGGTTGTAGATCGCAGCGCTCAAGCCCACCGCGTAATTGCCGGTGTTTTCGGCGCCGCCGCCTTGCACCGGCGATACACCGTCCAGGCCGACGTTGACCGACAACGGCATGCTCAGGTCCATGCCCGGCAACACCTGGTACCAGGTGGGGGTGAAGTTGACGGCGATACCCCAGTTGTCGCGGGTCGCCTTGTCAATGCCGCGGTAGCTGCCCTTGCCTTTGTACAAAGCCTCGTTGTGGCCATCGAGCTTGAGCAGGTTGCTGTAGAACAGCTCACCCAGCAGGGTTGCCGAGTCGAACAGCGGCGTGTCCCCCATCGTCATCAGGCCGTTGACCGTGAAATGCAGGGTGTCGCCAGTGGCGCTCAGGCTGTCGCCATCCTTGGGTACGTCGTAGACCACCCCGCTGCTGGGCAGGCGCGACGGCAGTAAACCGAAGCCCCCACCCAGGCCACCTTGGCCGGGGGCACTGACGATTGCCGGGATACTCGCCAACGGCATGTTGTGGCGGATGTTGAGGTCGCTGCCGACGCTGATGCCACCCACATCCTTGGACAGGCTCAGGCCATAGATGTCGATGTCGTCGGCATAGGCAAACTGGTAAGTAGTACTTTGCAGCGAGTTGTACAGGTTGCCGACCGCCCCCTGGCGGCTGCCCGGCGGGTTACCGAAAGGGCCACTGGCCACGGTCATGCCGCGCGCGTCGAGCCAGGCCTGGGGCAGAATCTCGGACGTCTTACGGTAGTAGAAACCGAGGGTGCCGCCCAGCCATTGCGGCGACCACCTGGCCATGATGCCCCAGTCGCCGCTCTTGCCGGGCGTCAGGTCATGACCGCGGCGGAGGGTGGTCAGCGCTCCGCGCACCGGGATCAAGCCTGGGGTGCCGGTGTGGCCGAGCAGGAAGCTCTGCGCGCCCTCGCCTACCACATCGGCGCCGCCATAGTAGGTACCCGCTTCGGGCAAGCGGGCAGCATCCCAGTCGAAGAAGTACTGGGCCCCGAGGGTGAGTTCGGAGTTGACCAGGAACGAGGTCGACAGCTGGTTGCGAGGGACGAACAGCTCCTTGGCCTCGGTGCCTGGCGATGCCGCCAGCTTGGCCAGGTCCAGGCCGGACTGGCCATAGCTCAGCGAATGCACGGGGTTGAGCAGGGTTTCCCCCCAGAACAGGTTGTGCTGGCCCAGCTTGGCGCTGACCTGCGACGCTTCGCCCACGTCACGGCTCATGAATACGAACGCATCCAGCACTTCGCCCGATGGGCCGTTGTAGTATCGCTGGGCATAGTTGCTCAGGTGCGGGCTGCCCAGGGGTATGCCAGTACCCGGCAGGTCATTGAGGCTGGGGCTGATGCCCGACTGATCACCGTTGCCATTGACGAACGGGTTGCTGTTGGAGCCGGTGTTGTCGTAGGCCTTGTCGTACCAGCTGGCAGTGCTGACGCGAAAACCGGTGTTGCCCTGATACACCACATCCAGCTCGGTCAGCAGGTCGACCCGGTTGGTGATGTTGGTGCCGGCCTTGCGGAAGTTGTAGTCACCGTCGTTGCTGTTGGGCGTGCCCAGCATGCGCTTGTCGGCGCTTTCCGTGCGCACGCCATAATTGTATTTGACGGTATTGTCCAAGCGCACGGCCCAGTCTTCATTGCCGGTCTCGACTTCGACGGCCTGGGCGGCGGGCAGCGTGAGCAGGGCGACGGCGCAGGCGAGCAGGCAGCGCTGTGGCTTCACGGCAGGGTGAATGCGGTGTTCTGGCATTACGATGGCTCCACGTATTGTTATTGTTTTTCACGCCGCCCGTCTGTTGCGGGCGTGGCTGGGGGCGTCCATGCGTTACTACAGGGTTTCGGCGTCCAAACGGCGGATCAGGGTCTCGGCCAACGGCCAAGGGCCGAAACCGGAAGCCGGGTTGAGATGGCCGACGGCCCCCAGGTTGACCAGTTCACTGCCCCAACGGTGGGCAAGTTCGCTAACGGCGGCGTAGCTGGCCAGGTGGTCATTGCTGCTGGCCGCGACAATGCTCGGGAACGGCAGCGCCGTGGTTGGCAACGGCGACCAGCCCTGGGCGGCCAGGCTGTCTGGGCTTGGGTAGTGCGCCGGCCATTGGGCGTTGAGGTCTGGCGGTGCTGCCAGCAAAGCCCCCTTGATCGGCCACCGGTAACGTGCGGCCCAGTGGGCGACCATCAGTACGCCGGCACTGTGCGCCACCAGCAGCACCTGGCCGTCGATCTGCTCCAGTTCGCGCTGGATCGCCTCTACCCGGGCGTTGCAGCAAAGGCCGTCAAGCTTCAGCGGCGGTACGCTGCGCACCTTCGCCAGGCGGCTGGCAAGCAGCGTCTGCCAATGATCGGCAACGTGGTCGCGCAGGCCAGGGACGATCAACACGGTGGCAGTGGTTTGCAGTTTTTCCACGGTGAACCTCGTGTGCGGTGTAGCTGTTGAGGTTCACAGTAAACAGCCCTCCCCCCGGGTGCTTCACATTGGGCGTCAGGTACTTTTCATTTGATGACAATGGCTCGAACAGGGCTTTGCTTTTCAATTGATGACACGCAGGCTATAAAACCCGTGCACCTGCAAGCCGAGTGCTTTTTGTAGCAACAGCCTTGTGCTGCTGCCTGAAAGCGCCAGGTTGCCTGAACAATAGGGATAACAATAAAAATGCCTGCCCTCGTCCGCGCCGCCAGCTTGACCAACTACCTGGAGGTGTCTCGCCACTTGGGTCTGAACCCCCACAAACTGCTGGCACAGGTGGGCCTTAGCGCGGCGTTGCTCGACGACCCCAACCGGCGTATCCCGGTGGCCAGCGTGATCAACCTGCTGGAAGCTTCCGCCAGCGCCAGCCAATGCGAGAGCTTCGGCTTGCGCATGGCCGAACTGCGCCAGTTGTCGGACTTCGGCGAAATCAGCCTGCTGCTCAGCCACCAACGCAACCTGCGCGATGCGCTGCAGGTGATCGTGCAGTACCGCCATCTGCTCAATGACGCGCTGGCCATTCATATCGAAGAAGCTGGCAAGACCGTGGTCATTCGCGAAGAGGTGATCAGCGAGCGCGCGCCCTGTAGCCGCCAGGCCACCGAGCTGGCTATCGGCGTGATGATGCGCTTGTGCGCGGCGCTGCTAGGCACGCACTGGCACCCGATCAGCGCCAATTTCACCCATGCGGCCCCCGCCGACCCCGCCATTCACCGGCGCATTTTCGGCTGCACGCTGGTGTTTGGCAGCGAGTTCAACGGCATCGTCTGCCCTGCCGCCGACCTCGACAGTGCCAGCCCGCAAGCCAACGAAGCCATGGCCCGCCTGGCGCGGCGCTACCTGGACACGCTGCCAGCAGGCAGTGAACCATCGCTGGAGCTGGAGTTGCGCAAGACCATCTACCTGCTGCTGCCCATGGGGCGGGCCACCCTCGAGCAAGTGGCGCAAACCCAGGGCATGAACGTACGCACCCTGCAGCGGCGGCTGGAAGACAGCGGCTTGACCTTCAAGGACCTGATCAACAGCGTGCGACGTGACCTGGTGATGCGCTACCTGGAGAACCCCAGCTATTCGCTGGGTCGCATTGCCGATATGCTCGGCTACTCGATGCCCAGTTCGTTCACCCGCTGGTTCATCGCCCAGTACGGCATGCCGCCGGCCAGCTGGCGGGCACGCAGTGTCAGCCCTGCTCCCCAAACCCGTCACTATCGAGGGTGATGAACACCGCATCACCCTCCTGCTGCACCGGGTAGCAGGTAACTTTCAACGCCTTGGAATTGACCAGGTAGCCGCTGGCCAGGTCGAAGCGCAGGCCGTGGGCACAGCACTGGATCACCCGCCCTTCCAGGCGCCCGCCACACAGCGACGCCCCTTGGTGCGGGCAGCTATCGTCGATGGCATAGAGCGCACCGGCGACATTGAACAACGCTACGCTGCGGCCCTCGCAGGCCAGCAGCACCCGGCCATTGCGCTCCGGCAGCTGGCTGGGGTTCAGGGCGATACGCAGGCTCATGCCTGCACCCTCTCTGACAAGGCGTCGGTCATCGCCGCAAACAGCGCCTCGGCTGGCCGCATCCCGGCAATCAGAGGGCCCAGGTTGAAGCGATAACGTGGCACGGCACTGCCTGCACGCCCTGCACCGTCGAGGAACGGGCTGCCATCATCACGCAAACAATCGATTACCTGCGCGGCCCTGAGCCCGCAACTCTCGGCGATGCCGAGCAACGTGCGGCTATCGCCGAGGTCGCGGCCTTGGTGGAAATAGGCAATGAACAGCCGCTCCAGCAACGCTTGCTGTTGCGACGCGCCAAGCAGACTGCCGGCGCGCTGCATCAACCGGTGGGCGTTGCCGGTGTTTGGCATGCGGCAGATGCGCGAGAAGTCGATGTCCTCGCCCACCACACGGGCAGCGGCGCGCACCTGAGCCTGGCGCTCGCGCACTGCCTGCTCGCTGCCCAGGCGTTGAAGGTAGAACTGCTTGAAGGGTACCCCATTGGCTGGCAGCCCCGGCAGCAACTGCACGCCCTGCCTGTGAACCTGCACCTGCACGCGTGGCTGCTCACGCTGTAACAGCAACAGCGCAGCCTGCAAGTGCCGCTGGCCAATCAGGCACCAGGGGCAGACGAAATCGAAGAACACCTCGACGGACAATTGCTGTTTCACAGTTTCAACTCCTGGCGCGCAGACGATCCATGTCGCGGTGGTAGTGACGTTTGGCAACCCAGAACACAGCCGCTGCCGCAATGCTTGTCAGTGGCACCCACTGCAGCGCCGCCTGAAGCCCGATCAGGTCAGACACCCGACCGGTGATCAGCGGCCCGGTGGCCAGGCCCAGCAGGTTGTTGGCCAAGGTCAGGGTTGCGAATGCCGTGCCATGCACTGCAGCGTGGGTAAGGTTGGCGACCATGGCACTGGACGGGCCATTGGTGCCGGCGGCGATCATCATGCCCAGGCAGATCAGCACCAGTTGTGCGGTACCGGCAGGCAACGCAAAGGCTATGCTCAGCAGCGCGCAACTGCCCAGGCAATAGCCGATGGCCAGGCTGATCTTGCGGTCCGGGCGCTGCCGCCCAAGGCGATCGCAGAGCATGGCGCAGAGAATCATGCCGATACCACTGCACAGCACGATGACGGCGGCGATCGCCCCCGCGCGGTCGGTGCCCATGGCGTAATAGCGGTTCAGGTAACTGGGCATCCACACGATCAGGGTGCCGCCGACAAACAACTGCAGGCCACTGCCGACATAGGCGGCGATGACCGAACGGCTGCTATACAGGGTGCGCAGCGGGTGGCTGGCCTTGTCCAGCGCCTGCTGCGCACACTTGGGCGCAATGCGCCCCTCTTTGACGATGACCGGGTAGAGCATCGCCAGCACCAGGCCGAACAATGCCATGCCGGCGAATGCCCAGCGCCAGCCCAGGTGCTGGGCCAACACCCCGCCCAACGCCATGCCCAGCACCGAGCCGAACATGCCGCCCGCCATGAACGCCCCGGCCAGCGTCGAGCGCATGTCGCGGGGGAATACCGCGACCACCACGGCAATGCCGACACTGCCATAGGCGGCCTCGCCGACCCCGACCAGAAAGCGCGCAATGAACATTTGCGGGTAGTTTTCCGCCAGGGCACAGCCGAGCGTGGCCAGGCTCCACAGCACGGCCATCAGCACCAGGCTGCGTACCCTGCCGAAACGGTCGGCCAGCAGCGACAACGGGAAGGTCAGCAGGCCGACCATCAGCGCGACGATGCCGCTGAGCAAGCCCAACTGGCTGTCGGTCAATGCCCATTCGCTTTTGAGCAGCGGAAACACCGCATTGAGCACCTGGCGCGACATGTAGTCGGAGATCAACAGGCCGAAGGTCAAGGCGAAGACGACCCAGGCATAGCGCCGGGGGATGCTGTTGGCAGTGTCGGTGCCGGAGTCTTCGGCGCTGACGAGATAGGTGGCCATGTTGCCTCCTTGGGTGTGAAGCGTGGGTGTTGTTTTTGTTGTTATGGGTAAACCGCCATGCTTTTTGTGGCCTCTTCGCAGGTACGCCCGCGAAGAGACCGGGCCTGCCATGACCGCATCAAGTGCGCTGCGGCACGCCCTTCTCACCCGCCTGGCGGTTCGGTGCCATGCCATTGGCTTTCAGCGTCTGCTCGATGCTGTCGTACTGCTGCCCGATGCGGTAAATGGCGCGGGCCTCCTTGCCGCTGGCAATCTCGCGACCCAGCTCATGGGCCACGCGCACGGTCTGCTGGACCTGCTGCACCGAGGTGAAGCGTTTGCCGTGCTGGTCGATGATGGTGTCTTCGTTGCCGCAGCGCGGGTGCAGGCCCATGGCCAGCGCCATGGTGTTGAACGGCAGCACGTTCTTGAGCAACGATTCGGCAGTCAGGGTGCAGCCGTCCGGCGCGCGGTGGATGAAGTTGAAGAAGTTGAACGGGTTGGGGCCGTCGAAACCGCCGCCAATGCCGATCCAGGTCAGGTTCAGCGGCCCCATGTAGTCACCCCGGCGCACGAGGCGTTCGAGGGTTTCCAGGGCATGCATGCCGGTCAGCTGGAAATGCGGCTGGATATGGCTGGCCTGCAGGCGACGCAAGTGCTCGCGGACCCAGGCCGGGCCGGCCGGCACGGTCATTTCGCTGTAGGCAGCATGGATTGCGGGGCTGGCCAGCGAGGTGCCTTCAAGGTACTCGGGGTACAGCAACTCCATGATGTTCATCTGCGTGGTGTTGATGGCCACGGTCACCTGATCGGGGCGCGGCGTCAGCTCGGCAAGCATGTGCCGGGTGTCATCCGACAGCCATTTGGCCGCCTCGCCTTCACCTTCCGGGGCGAAGGAAATCGAACCGCCAACTTGAATGATCATCTCCGGCACAGCTTCACGTACCCCGGCGATCAGCTCGTTGAACTTGGACAGGCGCTTGGAGCCTTTGCCGTCCAGCTCACGCACATGCAAGTGCAGCACGGTGGCGCCTGCCTCGTAGCAGTCGACGGCCTTCTGCACCTGCTCGTCCATGGTCAGCGGAATGTCTTCAGGGAAGTCTTCGGGCATCCACTCCGGGCCATAAGGGGCGACGGTGATGACCACCTTGTCCATGTTTTCCGGGTGCAACGAATCGTCGAAGAATTGCATGCTGTAGTCCTCGCTATTGTTATTGTGCGGTTACCGCCAGGGACGGCGGCAGGCTTAGAACGTGCGGCTGCCCTTGATCCCGGCACGCTCCATCTTGCGATGGCATGGCGGGTAGTCCATGACGGCGTAATGCTGGGTGCTGCGGTTGTCCCAAATCGCCACGCTGTTGGGCTTCCAGCGCCAGCGCACCTGGTATTCGGGCAGGTAGGCCTGGCTGATCAGGTAACGCAGCAGGTCGCCGGCGCCCGGGTTTGCATCCTGGCCGAAACGCACCCGCTGCGGGGTGTGGTAGTTGCTGAAGTGGGTGGTGAAGGCGTTGACGAACAGCACCTGCTCCCCCGTTTCCGGGTGGGTGCGTACGACCGGGTGCTCGGCGTCGGGGAACTGCGCCTTGAGTGCCAGCCGTTTGTCCAGCGGCATTGCAGCGCCGAAGCTGGCCTCGATGCTGTGGCGGGCGCGCAGGTCTTCGATTCTGGCCTTTACATCGTTTGGCAGGTTCTCATAGGCCAGCACCATGTTCGCCCACAAGGTGTCGCCGCCTACCGGCGGGCATTCCACACAGCGCAGCACACACCCCATGGGCGGTGCCTCACGCCAGGTGGCATCGGTGTGCCAGGCATTTTCATAGCGGTCGTTGGGCTGGTCCGGGCGCTTGTAGATCTGCACCAGCCCCGGGTGCTCCGGGTCGCTCCCGGCCACCGGGTGGTCCTCCAGCTCGCCGAAGCGGCGGGCGAAGGCCACGTGCTCGGCACGGCTGAAGTGCTGGTCGCGCAGGAACAGCACACGGTGCTGGAGCAACTGCTGGCGCAACTGGGCGAACAGTTCGTCATCGTGAATCGCATCGGCCAGGTTGACGCCACTCACCTCGGCACCGATCGCGCAGGTCAGTTGTTCAATGTGCATGCTGTTGCCCTCTTCAGATGACGAAGATCGACGAGCCCGTGGTTTTGCGGGCTTCCAGGTCACGGTGGGCCTGTACCGCGTCCTGCAGGGCGTAGTGCTGATTAATTTCGATACGAATGCGCCCTCTGCTGACGTGGTCGAACAATTCGCCGGCCAGGTCAGCCTTTTCTGCCGGATCGGCGATGAAGTCGGCCAGTGCCGGGCGGGTAAGCTGCAGCGAACCCTTGATTGCCAACAACTGCGGGTCGAACGGCGGGATGGTGCCCGACGCCGTGCCGACGCAAACCATCAGCCCGCGGCGCTTGAGCGAATCGAGCGAGCCGGTGAAGGTGGTCTTGCCGACACTGTCGAACACGACGTTCACCCCTACCCCGTCGGTCAGTTCGCGCACGCGGCTGGCGACGTCTTCGACGCTGTAGTTGATGATGTGGTTGCAGCCATGGGCGCGGGCTACCTCGGCCTTGGCCTCGGTGGATACTGTGCCGATCACGTTCAGCCCAAGCAGCCGCGCCCACTGCGCGACAATCAGGCCCACCCCGCCAGCAGCCGCATGCAGAAGCACGCTGTCACCAGGTTTGAAGTCATACAGCCGGCGTAACAGGTAGGCCGAGGTCAGGCCACGCATGGTCATGGCGGCAGCAGTCTCGAAGGCAATGGTTTCCGGCAGCTTGATCAGCGCCGCAGCGGGGATCAGGCGCTCGGTGCAATAGGCTCCCAGGGTATTGAGGAAACCGGTATAGGTGACCCGGTCACCGACCACCACCTGGGTCACGCCTTCGCCCACCGCCTCCACCACCCCGGCAGCTTCAACGCCGATGCCATTGGGCAGCGCGATTGGGTAAGTGCCGTTGCGAAAGTAGGTGTCGGCATAGTTCAGGCCCACCGCCACCTGGCGCAAACGAACCTGCCCGGGGCCGGGCTCGCCAACCTCGGCGTCCTCGTAGCGCAATACCTCGGGGCCACCGGTCTGATGGAAACGTACCACTTTGGACATGCTTGTCTCTCCAATCATCGATCTGGACGTCAGGCGTCAGTGTTGGGTGATTGGACTGTATGCCCTTGGCTTGCGGGGTGCTTCGCATCGGACGACAGCGGGTTTTCATTTGATGACAGCACGTGTCGACGCACCGGTGTTCGGACCAGCGCCTTTATTCATGAGGCTGCTTGATGGTTGCCTCTTGCGAGACTAATACTTAAATCTCTGCCTGGGGAGGCACGAAAAATGCAACCAAGATTCGTTATCGTTCCCGCTGTACCGATCGAAAAGGAATCGTTCCGCGTTGGCAGCCGCTACTACGCCGCTACCGTGTGTGGAGGGTTCGACATTTATGACAATCAGGCAAAGGAGCGGCTCAAGCCGAGCTATCCGAGCCGCACGGAGGCGCAGGTGAAATGCGAGCATTTGAACAAGCGGGATGAGTTGGGGTAACTGCAGGAGATCGGGGCGGCTCAACCCGCTCGGGGCACGGGTTCAATCCAGGCATTGCTTGGCAGCCTGGCGTAATTTGTCGCCAGACAGAAAGCTGCCCTTGTAGAAGGTCGCGCGGCTGCCCTCGTGAGCGTCAACCACATCAAGCACATCGTCGCTTGCCACGGCGCTTGGCGCCGTGAGCCGGTAGCCATGGGCTATCGACTTCTGCGTGGCCTGTGGGGCCAGCGCCTGCCATTTTGGCAGGACACAGGCGGCGTACTGCTGCGGCGATTTTTGGGTCAGTTTGCTGGCAGTGGGTTTGCCGGGGGTAGCGCAACCGGCGAGGCTGGCAACCAACACAGTGGCGATAAAAATACGAATGTCAGGCATTTGCAATCGACCGTTATGGATACGCTGCATTCTAACGGGCGTGACGCCGCGTTACTAATCAACCAAAGTCTTGCTGCAGGACGACGCCCAAGCGGGATCCGTGCAGCGCACCTGATATTTCTGCCAGTAGCCGGGGCACGCCGCAACAGTGAAACTCCCGAGGGACATCACACCACGACTCGGCAGGGCTTCATACCATGCAAACGAACGCCAACCACACTCAGTTCTTCTATCAGAACGGCAAACTCGTCACCCTTAAAACCGGTGAACAGGGCCATAGTATCTTTCGCTCGCCGGACGTCCCCCTTGCCGAGCGACAATCAGACGACACCGACGCCGGCGGATTGCTGGCAACTGACGACAAGGGTTCGGTGCTGCAGGTACAGGAGAAAAGCTGAAGCCCTGAGGATACTCCGGCGCCATTGCGAGCCAAACCCGGGGTCAGGGCTTGGCTCCCCTGTACAACACGATGGCTGCTATATCCAGGGCCAACACACTGCCGACAACCAGGAACATGATGTACAGATCTTCAGAGAGCATTGCCGTATCCCCCAGATGCGCCGGTTTCAATGGGGTATGCAATTACTGATCCCGTCAGCGCATCAGGTAGCGAGCTGCGACTCAGCTGAACTTCAACTTGACCACTTTGCTCAGCGCCCAGCCACTGAAGACATAGAACGCATCCAGGTAGAAGCGCCCTGCATAGTTGGGCAACGGTGATTGATTCAACAGCACATCCGGCTCGGGCGCGGGAGGAAACAGTGCATAAAAGCCGTTGGGCAGAACTGCCAGTACCAGCAGCAACAGGTAAGTCGAGGCTTGTAGCAGGGTGGCACGATTACTGGATCTGGCGGACCACTTCAGCCCGTAGTAGGCAACCAGGCCGGCAACAGGCAAAACCCAGAAATGCGTCGGAATCCCAATGAACATTTCGGCGACTACGCTTCTTGCTTCCACCTGCGACTCTCCATCCAAATACAACGATTATTACGGGCGGGGCCGGCAAATGCAAAGCAACGCTGCTCAGGCCATACCGGCTCCACCCGCCCTTTTTGAACGTTGCCGGGCAGGCGATCGGCAGACAAAAAGCCCGCTCTCGACGGCGGGCTATTGGTGTGGGGTTGGATGATTACGCTTTTGAACACATCAGTGCAGCATCCAGCAACCTGCCATGGTCGTACCAGGCATCACGTTGATAGGCCGTGAAGTGGCGCTCGTTTCCCGTGTCCCGCAACTCTACAAGACCCTCTGCCTTGTCGGGGTCAGTGCTTTCGACGAAAAGCCTGACCGCGTTATCACCCTCGACTTCATAGGTTTTCACATTCCCTTGTAGCTCGCCTTTGACGCAGCCCAGATAAGCGGGTGGGCTTTTCACGGTAGTGCCAGCGGTATAATCGTGGCTGTCACGCACATCAGGGTTTTGTGCGCAGCCTGCGACGAACAACGAGGCTGCCCCAATTACCAGTATTGCACCTGCTCGCGAACTTGAGTTTTTCACGCGACACGCTCCTGCAGCCCCATCGAAAACTGGGAAATGTTGCCAAGCAGCCTGCCCTTTTTTTAGTTTTGTCCTGCCCATGTTACTGCGCAACGACAACAGGGCATCAGGTTTGTTTGCTATTTCGGGGCGTTTTCCTCACGCCCTGCCTTGCCCCGATTACGAGTAAGGCCTACCCCATAACCGGGGTCAGGGAATGGCATTGAGAAACACATAAGTCGCCGCCAGATCCAGTACCAGCACAGCAACCACGCTGAAAATCATGTAATAGCGGTCATCCTGAGTCATTTCTGCGTACTCCGCATGATCAATGTCTCAGGGGTCACAGCAATTCTCGTTCCAGCGCCCAGGAGCAGCCCGCTGACACCGCGCCAGCCAAACAGCGCAATCGCGCAGTCAGTCCTTGATCTGGCATACGCCATTGGCTTTGTTCTTACCGGTATACGAGACGTCAGGTGACCCGTCCGGGTTGATCGACAACGATACCGTTACCCCGCCACCTTTGGCCTCGAAATAGTTGTCATTGAATTTTTTCAGCGTGGCTTCCTTGCCATTGATATAGACAGGCCCACCTTTATCGGCATGGACCTCGATATTGCCGGGGCATGTTGCGTTCAACAGCGGAATACCGGCGTGGGCCGCGCCCGATGCGGCAAGCAACAGGCCTAGTAACAAACGCTTCATTTGCAGTGTCCTCGTGGGGTTGTCGGGGTGCGCGCGTTATAGCAGTCCTGCGATGGCGAAGAGGCTCATCGCTCGTTCGAGAGGGTAGGCAAGCACATGCAGGCTCATCTCGCTACGCATTTTTTTCATTCCGTGCATCCAGTCCACCCGTTGGCGGGTATTGCTAGTGGGCGGCCTTTGACTGCCCGGCCCACTGACTTTCAGGAGCACTGCAAATGAACTTCAAATACTCCGCCTGCCTGCTTGCCTGCAGCCTCGCCCTTGCGCTGCCGCCCGCCCTCGCCCAGACCGCGCTGCCGGACGCAGTCAAAGTCCCTGATGGCCATCGCGTCCTGCTCGAAACCGTCGGTGTCGGCGAGATCACCTACGAGTGCCGCGACAAGGCCAACACCCCCGGTCAGACCGAATGGACTTTCGTCGGCCCCAAGGCAGTGCTCAATGACCGTGGCGGTAAACAGGTGGGCGACTACTTTGGCCCACCCGCTACCTGGCAGGCCAAGGATGGCTCGAAAGTCACCGGCACCCAGCTGGCAGTGGCACCGGCGGACAAAGGCGCCATACCCTATCAACTGGTCAAGGCCAACCCGGCCGAAGGCAAAGGCGCCATGCAAGGTGTCAGCTATATACAGCGCCTGGCCACCCGCGGCGGTGTGGCGCCGTCAGTCGATTGCACGGCGCAGAACAAAGGTGCCAGGCAGGTCGTCCAGTACCAGGCTGACTATGTGTTCTGGACAGCCAAGTGACACGCACCTGACCCAACGCCCTGCGAGTGATGATCTACGCTCGATGACAAGCCCCCCGGCTGGATGGCCGGGGTACTTGCCTTACACAAGGAAGCCACACACGTTGAACTCGCCGGCCGCCCCCTTCGACTTCCACCGCTGCCTGTTAGCCTGTGCACAGGGTGACCGGCGGGCCCTGCAGGCGCTCTACGATCACGAAGGCGCGCGCCTGCTGGGCGTTGCCCGGCGTATCGCACGAGACGACGCCACCGCAGAAGACATCGTCCACGATGCGATCATCCGCATCTGGACCCGCGCAGCCAGCTACGACCCGGCGCGCGGCTCGGCTCGAGGCTGGATCTACAGCATTACCCGTCACCTGGCGCTGAACTCGATACGCGATACCCGCCGTGAAACTGTACTGACTGATGCCGACACCGAAACTGCGTCAACATTGCACGGGAGGGTTGATGACCTTGACCTCTGGTCCGGCTCAGCAAAGATTTACCGCTGCCTTGAACAACTGCAGCCCGCACCGCAACGCTGCATCCTGCACGCCTACGTGGACGGCTGCAGCCACGCCGAGATAGCCGGTTTATTGGGCGCGCCACTGGGCACTGTCAAGGCCTGGATCAAACGCAGCCTCAAAGCGCTACGGGAGTGCCTGGAATGAAGCCCGATCCTGCCGAAGAACTGGACAGCCTCGCCGGGGAATATGTGCTGGGGACCTTGTCGCCGGAGCAATATGCCGCGGCGGCCGAACGCCTGCGTACCGACCCCGCGCTTCGCGCCGCCGTGGATGCCTGGGAGGCCCGGCTGCTGGAGCTGACCGCGCTGTCTACCCCGCAGCCCCCAAGCCCCCGCCTGTGGCGCCGTATCCAGCGCAGCCTCGACGAGCTGCCCGCACCGCACACGCAGGCTCGCTGGTGGCAACGCCTGGGCCTGTGGCAAGGGCTCAGCGCCGCAGGGCTGGCTGCAAGCCTGCTGCTGGCGTTTACCTTGCTGACAACGCCCCCCTCTACCACGCAATACCTGGTGGTGCTGGTGGCGCCGAACAGCCAGGCCCCCGGCTGGGTGGTGCAGGCCAGCGACAGCCACATGATCGAACTGCTGCCGCTGGGTAAGGACAAGGTCCCCGACGGCATGGCCCTGCAGTTCTGGACCAAGGGCGAGCAATGGCATGCTCCGGTTTCGCTTGGCCTGGTCAAACCGGGCGAACCCTATCGAGTTCCGCTGGAAAGTTTGCCACCCCTGGAGGCCGATCAACTGTTCGAGCTGACGCTGGAGAAAGCCGGTGGTTCGCCGACCGGTCTGCCGACAGGGCCGGTGAAGTTCATTGGTCGCGCGGTGAAAGTGATATGACACGACAGGGCCGCAGAACGTGACTGCGGCCTTCGCAAGGCTGGACCTATGGTCAGGCGCGGATCACCTCAAGGCGATCCCGCCCAGCCTCTGTGATGGCGTTCTCTCCTTCATCGCTGATGCGATAACGTCCTGACACCATTTTGGTAATTGAGAACCGGACCAGCCCGCTTTGGGACAAGGCTTGGCCTGCTTCGAAGCTCATTGCCTGCTCCAGGTCGAAGATCTTGATCTCTCCGATTTTGTAGCGTGCAAACGCGACCAAAGCGTTATCCAGTTCTTGTTGACTGATCGTTGTAGCGACGTCCATTCGACCTCCCAGGTCATGAGAGCCCCGGTCCGTGGGGTTGGAGGCAACGAACCGGGTGGCTTGTTGAAGGCGGACCGTACTATGCAGTCACGGAAGTCGCTACTGGCTTTCCATCCATGCTGGATGGGTAGGCAGCACGACAGCCGCCACACCTACGGTCACTTCAGGCGCCGTCGCCGCATGCCCCGCGTCACCTGCTTCGCGGGTAAAACCACTCGCAGATCCGCCCCCTGCGCCCTGCTCAGACCATGCTCATCGCCGCACGCAGCGCCAGCAGGTAGGTTTCGACACCAAACCCGCAGATCTGCCCGCGCACCACCTCGGCAAATACCGAGTGATGGCGGAACGGCTCCCTGGCATGGATGTTGGACATGTGCACTTCTACCACCGGCACTTCGATAATGGCCAATGCATCGCGAATGCCGTAGCTGTAATGCGTCCAGGCACCGGCATTGATCAGCACCGCATCCACCCGGTCCTCATAGGCCTGATGGATGCGTTCGCACATGGCGCCCTCGAAGTTGCTCTGGAAGCTCTCGACCTGCGCCCCCAGCTCTTCGCCCAGGGCTTGCAACGCCTGGTCGATGTCGGCCAGGGTCGCTGTGCCGTACTGGCGCGGGTCGCGCTTGCCGAACATGTTGTGGTTGATGCCATGCAGCATCAGTACATTGGCGACCATCGACCTACTCCAGGGGAATCGTCAGCTGATCGATCACGGCACGTGTATCGGGCCGCACCCCGCGCCACCAGGCGAACGCCTCGGCGGCCTGCTCCACCAGCATGCCGACGCCATCGGCCAGGCGCGCCTGACCCTGCTCGCGAGCCAGGCGCAGGAAAGGCGTGAGGCCTTTGCCATAGGCCAGCTCGTAGGCCAAGGCCGCCTCACCCAGCACATCAGCCGGCAGTGGCGGCAAGTCAGCGGTCAGGCTCGCCGAGGTGGCGTTGACCACGATGTCGAACGATTGCCCCTCCAGCGCTTCGTAGCGGCTGATGCGCAGACGCGGGTGATCGAGCTCGTTACGCAGCGCCAGCGCCTTGGCCATGTCCCGGTTGGCGATCACCAGCTCCCGTGGCCCTGCCTGCAGGAACGGCAGCAACGCCCCGCGCACCGCGCCGCCAGCGCCCAGCAGCAGCACACGGCGGTTGTGCAGCGGCTGGCCAAGGTTCTCCTCGATGTCCCGCAGCAAACCGATGCCATCGAAGTTCTCGGCGACGATGCGGCCATCCTCGAACTTCAGCGCATTGGCCGCCCGTGCCAATTGCGCCCGCTCGCTGCGCCGGTCGGCCAGCTCGAAGGCACGCAGCTTGAACGGGGCAGTGATGTTCATGCCCTTCCCGCCTTCGCTACGAAACTGCAGTACCTGGGCCTCGAAGTCTTCCAGCGAGCCCTCGATAGCCCCGTATTCCAGCTGCTGGTTGCTGGCCTGGGCGAACAGGCCATGAATCAGCGGGGACTTGGTGTGGTTGATCGGTCGGCCGATCACTGCGTAGCGGTCGCTCATCGTGCATCTCCGTGGGTAAACAACACGCCATCCGCCTGCAAGGCAGTGATCTCTTCAGGGCTGAAGCCAAGCCCGGCGGCCACTTCGGCGTTGTGCTGGCCAAGGTCCGGGGCTACTTGGTGAATCGTGGTATCGCAGTCGGAAAAGCGGAACGGCAGGTTGGCCAGGCGCAGCGTGCCGTAGCGTGGGTGTTGCTGCTCGATGACCATGTTGCGTGCCTGGATCTGCGGGTCGGCCAGCACTTCGTCGATGCGTTGGACCTTGGCACTGGGGATGTCGATGCCATCGAGCAACGCCAGGATCTCGACCACCCGACGCGCGCCGACCCAATCGCGGACCACCGCCAGGATCGCCTCGCGGTGGGCGTTGCGGCCGTTGAGGCTGTGGTAGCGGCGGTCGCTGCCGAACCCGGGCGGGCCGCCGTTGGCTTCGAGCATGGTCGCGAAGCGCTGCCAGGCATCGTCGACCTGGGCGGCGATCACCAGGTCGCCGTCGGTGGCGCGGAACACGCCGTACAGGGTCGAAGTGGGCATGTCGTGGCCGGTCTGCTGGGGCAACACAGTGCCACCGGACAGCGTGTAACACTGCACCGCGTATTCGTGCATCGACACCAGGGTGTCGTACAGCGCCATGTCGATGTGCTGGCCACGGCCACTGCTCACCCGGCCGAGCAGCGCGGCATTGATCGCCGCCACCGCGTGGATGCCGGTGTACATGTCGCCCAGGGAAATACGCAGCAGCGGCGGTGCCTCGCCCGGCACCCCAACCATCTGCATGATCCCGCTCTTGGCCTCGGCGATCAGGCCGAAGCCGGCGCGGTGGGCGTCCGGCCCGGTATGGCCGTAGGCGGAAATCGAGCAGTACACCAGGCGCGGGTTGCGCGCCGACAGCTCGGCGTAGCCCAGGCCCAGCTTGTCCAGGGCGCCGGGGCGGTAGTTCTCGATGAACACGTCGGCCGAATCGGTCAGGCGCTGCATGAACGCCTTGCCGCGCGGGTCCTTCATGTTGACGCTGACGCCCTGCTTGCCCATGTTCAGCTGCAGGAAATAGCCGCTCTGCTGGTCGTCCAGGGTGAACGCATGCTGGCGGCCAGCGTCGCCGCTACCCGGCCGCTCGACCTTGATCACCTCTGCGCCGAGCGCCGCCAGGCAACGGCCGACATAGGGGCCGGCGAGGAAGTGGCTGTAGTCAATGACGCGGATACCCGCCAATGGTAATGCCTGGCTCATGCTGCAGCCCTGCGCGGCACCATCAACCGGTGCTCGCCACGTTGCACGACTTCGCCGTGCTGGTTGATCAGCTCCGAAGGCAGCACCACGATGCCCCAGCCAGGTCGGCTGTTGCTCGGGCGCATCGCCCCCACCCGCATGCGCACGTGGAGCACGTCATTGACCTTGATCGGCAGCACGAAGTCCCAGGTCCAGCCCAGCGACATGCCCGGCACGAAGCGGTACTCGCACTGGGTCTTCAGGCCGTCGGCGATCGACAGCCCGAACAGGCCGTGGGCGACCAGGCAGCCAAAGTGGCTGGCGTTGGCGTAGGCCTCATCGACATGTACCGGGGTGTGGTCGCCGGTGAGGTCGGCGTAGGCCAGGATGCGTTCGCGGGTCACGGTGTAGGTCGGGCTGATGCACTCATCGCCTTCGTGGGCATCGTCCCAGTACTTTTCAATCACGCTCATGCCTGCACCTCCGCGCGCGGGTCGATGGCCAGTGCCTGGGCTACGCATTTGGCCGGCAGCGCCTGGATGAACTCCACCGCCAGGCCATCAGGCAGGCGTAACCAGTTACGGCCCTGGGGCATTTCGCTGACGCCAAAGCGCTGGGCAGCGGCCAGTGCCGCTTCCAGGTCTTCGCACATGATGCCCAGGTGCGCCAGGCGCCCTTCCGGGCCAGCGAAGTCCGGCTGGTGAATGAACTGCAGGCCGCCGAGGGTCCAGTACTGTGCCGGCTGCTCGACGTCACCCTGCACTTCACGCATGGTCATGCCGCACACCTCGCTGAAAAAGCGGATATGCCATTGAATGTCCTGCACCCAGAACGCCACGTGTTCGAGGTAGGCTTTTGACTGGCTCATGGGGTTTCCCTCTTCTGCTGATCGGCCATGGCGCGCTCGATACCCTTGATGCAGGCCACCAGGGTCGCGTTGACCGGCGTGGCCACGCCATGGCGCTGGCCCCAGCGCACGACGGAGCCGTTGATGAAGTCGATTTCGGTGATCGAGTTTTTTTCCAGGCTCTGCAGCATCGAGGTACGGAAGCTCGCCGGCAGACCCTCGGCGGCCAGTGACCAGGCAGCCTCGGGGCTGGTCAGACTCAAGCGGATGCCGGCGCGCTCGGCCACGGCGATGGCCTCGGCCACGGCGGCCTTGGCGGTGCTTTCCAGCAGCGGCTCGCTGTACAGCTGGCCGTAACTGAGCATGGTGATGCCGCTCAATGCACCGGTGGCGACGTTGACCAGCAGCTTGTCCCACATGGTGCCGAGGATGTTGTCGCTGACCGTGGTGGCCAGCCCGGCATTGTTGAACGCTTCGGCGATGGCCTGCACGCGGGGCGTCAGCTGGCCGTCGAGCTCACCGATGAAAGTCTGTTTGCCGGCCACACCGGCGCGGATCGAGCCCGGTGCGAGTAGCACGCCGCCGACATAGGTCTTGCCAGCCAGCACCCGCTGGCGACCCACCACTTCGGCCAGGATGTCCTCGTGGCCGAGGCCGTTCTGCAGCGACAGCACCAGCGTCTGTGGGCCTATCAGCGCGAGGGCACCGGCGATGGCCTCGGCAGTGTGAAACGACTTCACCAGCACCACCACCAAATCGGTCACGCCAACGTCTTCGGCTTCGATGGCCGCGTTGACCGGCACATAGCGCTCGCCCCGTTCGTCCTGCACCCGTAGCCCATGCTGGTTCATCGCCTCGAAATGCGCGCGGCCGCGGTTCAGCAGCCAGGTTTCATGCCCTGCCTCGCTCAGGGCTGCGCCAATGGCGCACCCCAGTGCACCGGCGCCCAGAATGCAGATTTTCACGTCGCAGACCTCCTGTGATTTGCGATCACCTTATGCAGCTGGGTTTATTTGAGCTATACAATGACCTCAATACAGCTATTGAGAATTTCAATAATGACTACCCTGGAGGCCCTGCCCGAACCCAAGCTGCTGCAGCTGTTCGACGTGCTGTACCAATGCCGCAGCGTGACCCGTGCCGCCGAACAGTTAGGGCAGAGCCAGCCGACCATCAGCATCTGGCTGGCGCGCCTGCGCGAGCAATTGAACGACCCGCTGTTCGTGCGCACGCCGGGCGGCATGGCCCCTACCCCCCGCGCCGATCAGCTGATAGGGCCGTGCCGCGAGGTGCTGGAATCGCTGCGCCGGCTGACCGCCTGGGAGCCGCAGTTCATCGCCGCCACAGCGCAGCGGCGTTTTCGCCTGTGTGTCAGCGATGCCAGCCACATCACCTTGCTGCCAAGCATCCTCAACCATCTGCGCAGCCATGCCCCGGGCATCCGCCTGGAGGCGGCGCGGATCGACGGCAATACCGAGAGCGCGCTGGAGTCGGGCGAAGCGGACCTGGCCATCGGCTTCGTGCCCTGGCTGGGAGGGGGGATGTATCAGCAGGTGCTGTTCGAGCAGGACTGGGTGTGCCTGAGCAACCCGCAGCATCCGCGCCTGGGCGATGGCATGAGCCTGGAGCGGTATCGGGCCGAGGGGCATGTGCAGATCAGTTTCGGCACCGGGCAGAAGCTGTTGGAAGCGGGATTGGCGCGGGCCGGGATCGAACGGCGGATCATGCTCGAGCTGCCAGCGTTTCTCGGGTTGGGGATGATAAT
The DNA here is from genome assembly GCF_043106005.1 of Pseudomonas sp. GLN_2. Classification (NCBI taxonomy): domain Bacteria; kingdom Pseudomonadati; phylum Pseudomonadota; class Gammaproteobacteria; order Pseudomonadales; family Pseudomonadaceae; genus Pseudomonas; species Pseudomonas sp. GLN_2. Next base: position 91,467 of record NZ_JBICMC010000021.1, read on the forward strand.
CGGGACTACCGACCTACTGGGCACCTTGCCGCGGCATATCGGGCAGACACTGGCCGATATGCATGGGCTACAGGTCCATGACTGCCCGTTCGAAGTGGAGGGGTTCACGGTCAAACAGCATTGGCATGCCCGCTATCATCAGGACAATGGAAATCGATGGTTGAGGGAAGTCGTGCGCGGATTGTTTCAGTAGCCAGCCAAGCAGGATCCCGTTTCGACTTGGATAGCTGATGTGATTCAGGCCATCCGCCATGGCCGCAAGCCCATCTTCGTGAAGGACGTGGATCAGTCACGGATCCCGGACAAATCCGCTTCTGCAGCCGCGCGCGCAACTGCCGATCGGGCAGAGCAGTTGTCTTGCGACTAGCTTTACCTCGGACAGCGAAATCTCCGTTCAAAGCTCAACCAGGTAAAGGTTCGTTATGACTAGAATAATCGAGCTGACGATCACCCACGGTTACATCAATCCGTTTGCCTCGCCGGACAACCCCAAGTTAAGCCCCGAACTGGCGGACTATCTGTCAGATAGCGCCTGGTACCACCCCGAACTGTGCCTGCACATCCGTTGCCCGGAAGACGAGCGAGAACGCCTGCAGCAAGCGATCAAAAATACCTTTGCGCAAAAGAGGGAACAACTCGGAGGGGATATTCGCACCCAACGGCTGGTGGCGCTGACACTCTTGGGCTTGGCGCTAGCCTTGGTGCTGGCAGGCACAGCGCTGGGCATTGAAGGCACCATCCCGGTGGGCGTTGTTACTGTCACCGCGTGGATGCTGCTTTGGCGTAGCGCAGAGATATTTTTTCTGGATATCCGCAACATTAAACGGCAGCAGCGTAAGTACCAACGCATTGCCAGCGCATCAAAGCAGTTTGTGCCTTAGTCCTGGCGGGCTGAAAATCCGACTTTTCAACGGCTATGTCTACGCAACCACCGGCGATTCAATCAATGACCTTGCACGACCTGATCCGGCTGCGTGCCCATACTCGCGAGAAAAACATCGGTATCCCGATTGGTCCGCAGGCAGACCACGCGACAGCCCGACGGGGCCGTCGCCACGAATCGCTTCATCGCCTCCCGAGACGAGGTTTTCGTCCGCCACATGAACCTGAAAAACTCCGGCAGGTTGGCCAGCAATTCCGGGCAGTTGTCAGGCAAATCAGGCCGGGATCGACCGCGGTTCAACATCGTTCTGAGGAGCACGCGCCAGAATCGGAGCGGCGCCGAGCGATCAATCCATATCAACATGTCAGCGCGGGCCAGCCGGTTGTTCCATGTGGTCGAATGCCCGCCTTCGAAGATCCAGCGCTCACGGGCCTCGATCTCATGACAAAGACGCGTCTTCTCGTCGCGGCTCCGCTCGACCCACCCTGGCTGCCAATGAATCGTGTCGATATGCACGACCGGCAAGCCTGTGCGCTCGCCAAGCTTGCGCGCCAGGGTACTTTTCCCAGACCCTGGCTGACCAATGATCATCACCCGTTGCATTGAAGCTCCCTCTCGCCATGCCTACTGAATTTCGGGCGCGCGATTTTACGGCAATGGGCGACGCGGTCAAGGCACGGGCAACAGCGTCGCGGCATTGGGTGATGAACTCATCGAGGACATCTTCATGAACCAGGGCGTAGTCCGGTGCAACGCAGGTCTGGCCAGCGTCATCTTGCGTCTTCCAGGCCGTTGTAATGCGCAGACGTTTCAACCCATCTTCGATACTGGCGAGCGCGACAGGCCATGAAGAGCTGTTGCTGGATCAGCGCGCGCAACGGCGAAACGCTCGGATCAGGCTTTTTAGCCCGGCTGAGTTTGCGCAGTTGAAACTTCACTACTGCCATGTTCGCCAAGGATGCGATGGCCTTGTTTTTCCAGGTGATCGGCGGCAATTGAGGGGCGTTGTCCTTGCCCTGCCACCAGTCACGAGGCAAGTGCGGATCGATGGCTAACGCCGTTCCGATACCCACCATGTCCACACCGCTCTGCACGACGCTTTCGGCCACCGCGCGGCGACGTATACCGCCAGTGACCATCACCGGCATTTTGGCGACGGTTTGGAGATCACGGGCGAACTCGACGAAATACGCTTCGCGAGCCAGCGTGCGACCATCGCGCGCGTCACCCTGCATGGCGGGGACTTCGTAGCTGCCTCCCGATAACTCCACCATGTCTACGCCCAGGTCGTTGAGCCACTCAACGACCTTTTTCGCGTCTTCGGTGGTGAACCCTCCGCGCTGGAAATCGGCGGAGTTGAGTTTGACCGCCACTGCAAAATCCACAGAAACCACGGCCCTGACTGCCTTGACGATTTCGAGCAACAGGCGCGCCCGGTTTTCCAGAGAGCCACCCCACTCGTCCTTCCTTTGGTTGGTCAACGGCGAAAGGAACTGGCTCAACAAATAGCCGTGGGCCGCGTGGATCTCCACACCTGTGAATCCGGCTTGTTCGCCCAGGCGTGCGGAGTTCGCAAAGCGCTGAATAACCTGTTCGATCACGCCGGGGGGCATCGCGTGGGGCGTGGCAAAACGCTTGGACATTGTGCCCAGTTCCAGCGGCACGGCTGACGGTGCCCAGGTTTTTTGCCCAAGATTGGACTGCATCTGCCGCCCAGGGTGGTTTATCTGCAACCAGAACTGCGCACCGCCGGATCGACCAATACGCGCCCAGCGCTTGAACTTGTCCAGTTGCTGATCGTCCTGTAACACCACACCACCCGGTCCGGTCATGGCGCGGCCGTCGACCATCACATTGCCGGTGATAATCAGGCCGGCACCACCGTCGGCCCACGCTTGATAGAGACGCATGAGTGCTTCGGAAGGCGCCTGGTCGGCATCCGCCATGTTCTCTTCCATGGCGGCTTTGGCGATTCGGTTCTTGACGGTCGAACCGTTGGGAAGCATCAGGGTGTCGAACACATTCATGGAGCAGTCCTCAACTGGATATGAGGCCACCTTAGGTTTGAAGTCGACTTTAAGGTCAATACCTTTTTTAAGGTCAGTCGATTTTCAACGCGCCAGGCCCCGGCAAGTGTGTCACCCGATGGGCGCCCGACAACCGAGTGGGGTGTTCAATCGAAGTCTTGGCAGCACCGGGTGAACAGCTCGAGCGCGAATCAAACCCCAGCGCCAGATGCGTCGGAAATTATTTGCAGCTTTGGGGATTGACCTTAAAGCGAGGTTTAAGGTGAGCATGCGCTGACCTGCTTGAGTGATGGAACTCGGGTGATGCTCAAGACCGTTGTTTCTTATGCGTTGGTACTGATAGGTAGCGCTTTCATGACATTTTCAACTGCTGGCACCGCCGCTTCCACAATGACTGCCAAGAATCGCCAAATGCTGGTGATTCTGACCAATCACGCCAGATATCCCTCACGCACCGATTCCACGGGGTTGTGGCTTACTGAGCTGACGCATTTCACCGATGTGGTGGAGGCGGCTGGCTACAGCACAGTTTTTGCCAGTCCCAAAGGCGGTGCGGTGCCACTGGACGAGCGCAGTCTCGGTTGGCTGTACATGGACAAAGCCGCGCGTGAGCATTTGCAGTCACCGGCCTTTCGCGCCCGCTTGCAAAACACGCTGCCGATCGCCGATATCGATCCGTCCCAGTTCGGCGTCATCTACTTCACCGGGGGCCATGGTGTGATGTGGGACTTCCCCAATAATCCCGACCTGCGACGTGTCGCCGAAACCATCTACAACCAGGGTGGCATCGTCTCGGCCGTCTGCCATGGCGTAGCGGGCCTGCTGGATCTGAAGGATGAAAAGGGCCAGTTGATCATCAAGGGCAAGAACATCACCGGCTTCTCTGATCGCGAAGAACTGTTCTCCGGCATGAAAAGCCAGGTGCCCTTCTTCCTTGAGGACAAGTTGGTGAGTCAGGGGGCTCGGTACCGCAAAGGCTGGCTGCCATTCACGTCATTTGCCATCACGGATGGAAGGCTTGTCACCGGCCAAAACCCTCAATCACCCAAAGCCGTGGCTGAAGCGGTGATGGCGGTGCTCTCTGGCAACAACGTAGCTCGCTGACCCCTCAAGCAGTTCCCACCCGCGGAGAAAGACCGATTGAAACTCGCACGCACCGTATTAACAGGATTGCTGTTCAGCTCAATTGCCAACCAAGGGTTGGCGGGGACGCCTGAGATGCTCACGTCGACTGAAACCAACACAATCGAAATCGCAGGCCACCCAGTGCCGGTCGTCAAAGGCGGCCTGTACGACCGTTATCGCTCGAACCCACCCTTGTCGGTGATTGCAGCAGAGCTGCCGGGTGTTGATTTGAGCTGGTTCAAAGGGCTGGAAAAGCACAAGGTCGACATCGGCTTCGAGTCATACTCCCCGAACTTTTACTACCAGAACAGTCGGGTAACGGCTGTCTACACGGCCGACTTGGACGCACTTCGGGCATTGATGCCGCCGGAAGTACTAGCAACCGCATCTCCCCTGCAAGTCTGGCCAGGCCGTGGCCTGGTTGCGTTTACTGCATACACCTATGAGCATTGTGATAACGACGCCTATAACGAAGTGGCCGTGTCGATCATTACCAACACGCCAGGCAAAGCCAATCTGGGTCCGCTCACACTGATTGACCAGTCGATGTCCGGCGACTTCTGGGGCTATGTGCTCAAGCTGCCGGTCAACACCGAGCTTGCACGGGTGCGTGGCGTCGTCGGTTACAACCTGCCTAAATGGCTGACCGGTATCGACCGCAAAGAAGATGCCCAGTCTGTGGTCTATGACATTACCGACAGCCAGACCGGAAAAGTCGACGTGTCCTTCAAAGCGAAGAAACTCGACAAGCTCTCTCGCGAAATCGATATCGTCACCAGCAGCTTCACCAATCTCGATCATCAGGGCCAGTTGGCATACGGTTATGCGGTTTCCCGCCAACTCCGTCACGGCTCGAGCCACGACGCAGATTCAGCCACCCTCACACTAGGCGACGGCGCTCTGTCGAATTACCTCCGCACCCTGAAGTTAGGGAAAATGATGAAGTACGAATACGTGCCAGCGTTCCAGAGTGCGCTCTATGCACCCAAACCACTCGCCGGCCTGATTGGCGAGCGCTGAGACCTTTTGCGCCTGTCAGGCCCCGGAAGCCTGGCGGGCGTTTTTTCTCGTGGAAGACGTTACCGCACGCTTGCCGGACGCTTGGCCAACCCCTTCTTCACGCAAACGATTTATCAGCATTTGCGCATTGTCCGCACACGCCATGCCTTCGGGCTTACCCTCGATGCCTTCGATGACGCGCAGAAGTTGCGCTTTGTTTTGTGCCAGCCGTTCCTCCAGCGCACTGATTTCCTCAACCTTTTGCTTAAGCCCAGTGAGCAACTCGTCGTGCCGCCAGCCACTGGCGTCCATCGGCATCAACTGCCGGATCTCCTCCAAAGAAAAACCTGCCGCCTGTGCGCTGGTTATGAGTTGCAGCACCCATTCGGTATCAGGCGCATAGTCCCGGTATCCATTGGCCTTGCGCTCGACGGAGCTGATCAGGCCACTGGCCTCATAGAATCGAATGCGTGACGGTGCCAGTCCACTGATTTTTGCCAGTTCACCTATTCTCATACCTCACCCTGAAAAACCTATTGACCTTAAAGTTGACTTTAAACCTGAAGTCATCGGGCGGCCAAGCACAACGTGTGACTTGGTCGCCTTGGATTCATAGGGAAGCGGAGGCCGCGGATTCGATCATTCGTACACAATCACGCGTTCAGTGGCTGCTGATATCGTTCAGCCGCGTGGGTTTGTCGAATGTCAGACATCAGCCCTTGACGCGCACCTTCCAGCGCATTCCAGCGCTCGGCAACATGAAGTGGCGGGATGGTTACCAACTCGCGACGGTCGAAACCGACAAGTGCAGCATCGACCAGCTCACCGACCTCCATCACCTCCGGGAGTGTGTTGACGTCAATGCCCGCCCGCGACCAGATCTCGGTACGGGTCGCGGCTGGCAGCACCGCTTGCACGTACACGCCCTTGGGTGACAGCTCCTGACTCAGCCCCTGTGACAGAAACAGCACGAAGGCTTTGGTAGCGCCGTAGATGGACATGCCGAACTCGGGCGCAAAACCCACCACTGAACCCACGTTGACGATCGCACCAGTGCCCGACTGCGCGAGGCGCGGCGCGATTGCAGCAGCGAGCCGCGTCAGCGCGGTGGTGTTGAGCGTGACAAGGCGCTCAATAGCTTCAGCGGACTGGTCCAGGAAACCACCCGATTGGGCCATACCCGCGTTGTTGATCAACACGCCGATATTGGCGTCGTCGCGCAGTCGACTTTCAAGCACGGACAGGTCTGCCGAGCTGGTCAGGTCGGCGGGCAGCACCTCAACGGCCACATGGCTTTCCTCGCGCAGGCGTAATGCAAGCGCCTCCATGCGCGATGTGTCGCGCGCCACAAGGATGAGATCGTGGCCACGACGGGCGAAACGCTCGGCGTAGGTGGCGCCAATGCCGCTGGAGGCGCCGGTAATGAGTACGGTCGGACGTGTGGTCATGGAAGTTGCCTTTATGTCGATGGTTGTGTGAGAAATACGGCGGCAGTCACATCTTGATTACGACCTTGCCCTTGGAGCGCCCTCGAGCAAGGTACTCAAGCGCACCCTTTGCGTCCTCGAACGGAAATACCCGGTCGATCACCGGCTGAATTTGCTGGGCGTCCAGCAGTTTGCCGATTTCGGCGAGTTGGGCACCGTCGGGCTGCACGAAAAGAAACGAGTATTGGACATTCCGCCTCTTTGCCAGGCGCATGATCTTGCGGCTCATCAGGCCGAACACGAAGGTCAGGAGGAGGTTCAGGCGTTTGGCCCGGGCGAACGCAGCATCCAGTGGGCCAACGAGCGAGACAATCTGGCTTCCGGTTCTGAGGATGGACATGGATTTTTCAATCGCATCCCCCCTTACGGTTCCGAGCACCGCGTCGTAGTCGCGCAGCACGGTCTCGAAATCCTGCGTCTTGTAGTCCACAACCTCGTCCGCCCCCAGAGCGCGCACCAGGTCAACGTTGCCTGTACTGGTGGTGGTGCCCACCTTTGCACCGAGGTGTTTGGCCAACTGGATTGCGAACGTACCGATACCGCCGGACCCGGCGGGAATGAACACCTTCTGCCCGGCCTGAAGCTTGAGGCGCTCTTTCAGCGCTTGCCATGAGGTGAGGCCGACCATCGGGATGGACGCCGCCTGCTCGAAGCTCAGATTGGCCGGTTTCAGCGCGGCGGCGCTTTCCGGCACAACCGCGAATTCAGCAATCGCCCCTGTGCCAAGATCGAAGAGGCTGGCGAAGACAGCATCGCCTGGCTTGAAGCGGGTCACGTTGCTACCCACCTCGGTCACGATGCCGGCCAGATCGCTGCCCAGGGTGGCTGGCAGCTGGAAATGCAATACCGGCTTGAACATCCCCGTTGGAATCATGTTGTCGATCGGATTCAGGCCGGCAGCATGGACGTGCACCAGTAATTCGTCAGCCTTTGGCGTGGGGCGGGGAACGTCGGCCAACCCGATGTCGGGTGACTTGCCGTAGCGCTTGAAGGTCAGTGCTTGCATGGTTCGGCTATTCATCATTGGTTTTTGCGGGTGGATGGCTCGTCATCGGGGTGTTACTATCGATTTGATACAGACAATACTACCCTTTCGCAGGCAGGTCACTATCAAAATAGTATGGACATGAAAAATAGTTGCGATAACCCGTGCCCGATCGCCCGCAGCCTGGCAGTTGCTGGTGATGCCTGGAGCATATTGATCCTGCGGGATGCCCATGCCGGCCTTTCTCGCTTTGACCAATTCAGGAAAAGCCTGGGTATTGCACCGACAATGCTGACCCGCCGGCTGGCGACACTGACGGAGGAAGGATTACTGGAGAAGCGGCGCTACTCGGAGCACCCACCTAGGGAGGAGTACCTGCTGACCGCTGCGGGTCGCGATTTTCTGCCTGTGCTGTTCATGATTGGTGCATGGGGCCAGCAATACCGAGGCGGTGGCAAGCTGACGCGCTTCTTCGATGCGCAAACAGGCACAGAAATCAAAGCTGTCGCCGTGGACGAGATAACGGGGGCGAAGATCGGCACGCGCCCCCTGCGCATTGTCACACCTGAGGAAAGTTGACACGACCTCTGCAGCCTTGGTCGACGGCCGGTGAAGTGCTGCGCAGTGATCAGGGTGCTGGTGGATCAACCGTCGACATGTGCCGAGGACAGGGCTTCGAGCAGAACCCGCTCCAAGGTGTCAAAAAAACATTTGATGTGAGCTTGCTTCAAGGCCTGAGGCCGGGTCACCAAATAGATCTCCATATCGGGAAGTGGGAGATGCGGGAACAGCTCGACCAAATCGGTAGCCGCGATACGGGGCAGCACAGCCACCCCCATCCCTCGCTTCACCGACTGGAGCTGCACGGCGAACGAGTTCACGCTGATCTGCGCGCGGTCCAGACCCGCGGCCTTCGCCGCTCGCATTTGCGGCAAGATATCCAGCGGGGGAAGCAAGGAAACACTGACCGCCGTGGTAAGCGTCACGCCTGGAAATTGCTTCAGATAACCCGGGGCAGCAAAGATGCCGTAGGCGAGCCGGCCAATGGGTCGATAAATCAGTGACGGTTCCCCCAGATGGGCGGTGCGCACAGCAACATCTGCCATGCCGCGGGCGATCTTGTGAAAGTCGGCTGCCACCGTTAGCTCCACGGAGCAACGCGGGTGCAGGGATGTAAAGCGCCTTATCGCCTCCAGAACGTAATCCGAGAACCCCTCCCCTGCACTGACCAACACACTGCCGGACAGCTCGATAGGCTGCTGCGATGTGTCAGAAAGGGTTTGCCGCCTCAGGCCTGATTCTGCAGCGATAGCAACTTCCACCAGGGATTGCCCCCGGGACGTCAGCCGGCACCCTTCAACGCCGCGCTCGACAAGTGGCTCGCCCACTGCAATCTCAAGTTGGGTCAGGCGGCGTGACAATGTAGAAGCTGCGATACCGAGCAATTGTCCCGCCTGAAGAAAGCTGCCACGTCGCGAAACGGCCAGCAGAAGGCGAAGATCATCCCAATTTGCGTGCAACGTCATACTGTCGGTCATTCCTGGCTTTGCGAATATGCAAAGCCATTATGCAATGATTGCTGTTTTTCGAAAGCACCCTCAAAGGTATATCTATAGCCCTTCGATACGAATGGACCGGACTTTATGACTATCACCCCCAACGCCTATGCGCAGCACGCCTCTGGCGCTTTCAATCGACCAGATCCAGAGGCGTTGCTTGCAGTGGTTGGCGACGATTGCATCCACCTCGATACCATGGGGCTGATCGTCAGTGACAAGGCCTTTTTCGACAGCGCCGTGTTGCTGCCGTTAACCGAAAAGCGAGCGTGTTGAGCCATGCGCAGCGTATTTGTGACCGGAGCAACCGGCTTGCTGGGCAACAACCTGGTGCGTGAATTGGTCGCTCGCGGCTACACGGTCAAAGGCCTGGTCCGCTCAAAAGCCAAAGGTGAACAGCAGTTCAACAATCTGCCGGGGTGGAACTGGTCGTTGGGGACATGGCCAAGGTCGACGCATTCGCAGCGTCACTGCACGGCTGCGATACGGTATTTCACACAGCCGCGTTCTTCCGCGATAACTACAAGGGCGGCACCCACTGGAACGAACTCGAACAGATAAACGTGTCGGGTACGCGGCGCCTGCTTGAGCAGGCCTACGGGGCCGGCATACGACGGTTCATCCATACGTCTTCCATTGCTGTGCTCAACGGCGCACCTGGCACGTCCATCGAGGAGAACTGCCTGAGGGCCGACGCCGACGCCGATGACTACTACCGCAGCAAGATCCTCGCTGACCGTGTCGTATTGTCGTTCCTGGAGAGCCACCCCCAGATGCATGCCTGTATGGTCCTGCCTGGCTGGATGTGGGGGCCTGGCGACGTTGGCCCAACCTCGTCGGGGCAATTGGTCAACGATGTGGTACAGGGCAGGTTGCCGGGGTTGATCCCTGGCAGTTTTTCCATTGTCGATGCCCGCGATGTGGCATTGGCACACATTGCCGCAGCCAGACATGGGCGCCGAGGTGAGCGCTATCTCGCGGCGGGTCGACATATGACAATGCGCGAACTGATGCCTGTTTTAGGACGTATGGCGGGCGTCAAGACACCCGCCCGACAAATACCGCTGCCCTTTCTATACACCTTGGCGGCTGTTCAGGAGATCTATGCGCGCCTGACCGGCAGACCCATTCTGCTGAGCATGGCCACGTTGCGTCTACTGGTACGAGAGCAGGACCGCACCCGTTTCGACCACCGCAAGAGTGAACAGGAGCTTGGACTGAGTTTCCGGGCACTCGAGCTGACAATCGCCGACACCGTGGCGTGGTACCGTGATCACGGCTGGTTTGAAAAAGGCAGCCGACTGTGAGCGGGGAAATAATCCTGATGCGCCACGGCCAGCCAAAACGAGTCACAGCCATTGTTCGGTCATGGTTTCATGAATCGGATGATCTCCAAGCACCTGATGGCAGACGGATGGAAACGCCGAACGCGTAACGGCAGCCAGTATTGGAGTGCGACGGTCTATCGATATGCGGGTGTTGAAGCGTGAATCGCCCGGATTCCGAAGACACATCTCGGCGACGGTGATTGACCTGTAAGTCGGTGGCAAAAGCACACGCCTTGATGGACAATCCGGCGCCTTGAGGATTTATCGCCAAGGAACGGACATGGCACTGACCAGCAAGATTACCCCCTACGATCCCACATGGCCCGCCCGCTTCCTGACAGACAAGCCACTCATTGCCTCGGCATTCGACGCTGAACTGATTGCTGTCCACCACGTTGGAAGCACGTCTGTCCCAGGGCTGGCGGCGAAGCCCGAACTCGATGTGCTCATTGAGGTTCACGCGCATTGCAATACCTCGGCGCGGGACGAGGTGTTGATGGCTCTGGGGTATGAACGGGGAAGTGATCTGTCAGAGGGCCATCATTTCTACCGGCGCAATGTGGATGGGATTCGCACGCACAAGCTCCATGTTTGTACCCGGGACCACCTGTCGATCACTCAGATGCTGGGGTTCAGAGATTTGCTTAGGCGCGATGCCTCGATCCGCCAACAGTATGAAACGCTGAAGCTTCAGTTGGAGTCGAGCAATACGGGTGGGATGGCTGAGTATCTAGAGAAGAAGGCGCCTTTCATTATCGCGGCGCTGCTTCATGCCGGTATAACCACGCGTGAATGATCGATTTTTCTGGCACACCCTTTCCTCCCGACAGTAGCGACGAAGTCACCACTTCGATTGCGGCCAGCTTGGCCGGCCGCCGGCCGCCTGGAACAAAGCCCCTCACATCAAGGAACGACTTTCATGATCACTTGCCATGTCCGCCTTTGGCAGTTGTTTGTGAAGGCCAGCCAAGGCTTGAAGCAGGCGTTTCTGGCGGGTAATTACTGATTGAGCTCAGGAGACTATTCACTTATCAACTGGATAACCGTCTTGCCCCTGCCGCGACCTTCAGCGACCTGTCGGAATGCGTCGTTGACCTCATCCAATGCAAATTGTTGCGGGTCCACCCGGATCGCCAGTTGCCCGGCATTGGCCAGAAAGGCAGCCTCGCGCAGGACACTTCCATGGTGTTCGCGTCCCTTGCCGGTTAGCAGCGGTGCCAGGGTAAATACGCCTGAGTAGGTGGCACTTTTAAAGGATAAAGGCGCGAGACTGTGTTGGCCCCAACCGAGGCAGCTGAGAACGTGCCCGGTATAAGGCTTAACTGCCTTGAATGACGCGTCCAACGTGCTGCCGCCGACGGTGTCATAAACGATGTCGAAACCTTCCCCGGCCGTATATTGTTCGACATAGGCCTCTACACGCTGCGTCTGATAGTCAATCGCCGTGGCCCCCAGCGCGCGAATGAAGTCGAGATTGCCCGCCGAACCGGTGGCGTAGACTTCGGCACCGCGAGCCTTGGCCAATTGCACCGCAACTTGGCCGACGCCACCTGCGCCGCCATGGATCAACACACGCTGACCGCTACGAACATTGGCGCGATCTACCAAACCTTCCCAGGCGGTGATGAATACCAACGGCAGCGCGGCAGCCTCACGCATGCCGAGTGCATGCGGCTTTGATGCAATCAGCCTGGCATCCACGGCGATGTATTCGGCCAGGGTGCCTTGGGTGCCGCCGATGCCACCGGCCATGCCGAAGACCTCCTGGCCAGGCGTGAAACCAGCAACCGCCTCGCCCAGTTCGACGACCGTACCGGCAAGATCCAGGCCGAGCACGGCCGGCAACTCCTGACGGGCATGAGCACCCGCACCGATGGCAATCTTGGTGTCGAGCGGGTTGACCCCGGCGGCGTGAATCCGCACCAAAACCTGTCCCTTACCGGGCACAGGGCGGGCGATGTGACGCACGACCAGCGGGGTCTGGGCGGATTCGGCGATAGCGGCAAGCATGGTCTGATTCATGACGGGAACCTCTGAATGAGTGGACGCTTACAGGTTGCACCGTCGTCCTCATTCCGATAAGAAACTAAATTTGGATATTACTTATTCCCCAAAGAGGCCCAATAGCGATGGACCTGTTCGACAGCATGCGCATCTTCGTGCGCGTCGTGGAGCGCGGCTCGTTTTCGGCAGTGGCTCGGGAGCTGAACATGGGGCAGCCGGCAGTCAGCAAGCAGGTCCGTGCGTTGGAGCAGTACCTGGGTGGCGCCGTGTTCGCCCGCAGCACCCGGCACCTCGCCCTCACCGATCAAGGGCAACGCTTCTACAGCCACTGCCAGGAGATTCTCAGCCAGCTGGAGCATGCAACACGCAGCTTCGCCAGCGGCCAGGAGCAGATCGCCGGCCCCCTGCGAATAGCCGCACCGGTCAGCTATGGGAGGCTGTGCATAGCGCCCCTGATCGGGGCTTTTCTACAGCGCCACCCCGATGTGCAGATCGACCTGCGCCTGAACGATTACAACGAAGACCTGCTCATGGAAAACATCGACCTGGCCATCCGCATTGGTGTGGTGAAGAGCGAGGGGCTGGTGGCCGTGCCCCTGGGCACCAGCACACGGCGAGTCTATGCCGCACCGGCCTATCTCGAACGCCATGGCCGGCCACGTGAGCCCGCCGAACTGGCAGGCCACAACTGCATCGCCTTCACCTTGCTTGAGCATTACGACCGCTGGCACTTCACTCATCGTGGCGAAGCACTTGAGGTTGCAATCAAAGGCAACGTCACCAGCAACAACAGCGAGGCCATTCGTGAACTGGTCCTCGGTGGCCTGGGCATCTCCCTGTCTCCGCAATGGCTGTTTGCTGCAGACTTCGAGCAGGGTAGCGTGTGTAGCCTGCTCGACGAATACCAGACGACCGCGCTGCCGGTCAGCGCCGTGTTCAGCCGTGAGCGGCGCCGCTCGGCAAGGACGATGGCGTTCATCGATTTTCTTCGGGAGAACGTATAAACCACCCCGATGGGGCGCAGGACCTCGCTCATTGCCTGGCGTACACGTCGGTCGACCAGGCGTCACACCGTCCCCTGCTGCAGCCATTGTTTCGGGCTCGCGCCCACCTTGCGGCGAAAGGTTCGGGCTAGCGCAGAAGGACTTTCGTAGCCGACCTCATCGGCGATCAGGGCAATGGGGCGCCCTTCGCGAAGACGTTTTTGCGTCAAACTGATGCGCCAGTTCGCCAGGTAGTCCGCAGGCGTAATACCCACGATCTCGCGAAAGTGCGAAGCGAAGCTTGCCCGCGACATGCCCGAAAGATTCGCCAGTTCCGCCACCGACCAATTGCGCTGCGGCTCATCGTGGATCCCCACAAGCGCGCGAGACAGCTGAGCATTGGCCAGACCCGCCATCATTCCCGAGGCGATGCTGCGGCTGGCGATCAGGTGGCGAAGCAGCTGAATGATCATCAGCTCGAACAAGCGATTGAGAATGACATCACGACCACACTCATCTCCAAAGGCTTCTTCGAACAGCCAGTCAAGGGTGCCATCAAGGCCGCGCAATTCGCCAAGGGGCTTGATGATGAAGTCCGGCAAAGCCAGGGTCAGCGGATTGTTGGCGCCGCCATCGAACTGCAGGGTGGCGCACACTAACTCCGCTTCATCGGCGTCGGTGGCCAGCAAGTGATGCTCCTGCGGGCGCATCGCCAGAATCAGGGTGGGTTCGGTCAACTCGATACGCTGGCCACGCTTGTCCTTGAAGGCCAGACGCCCCGAGCGCAACAGATGGGCGTGGCCGACACTGTGTTGCCCAAGGTGGGTCGTTCCACAGAACCCACCCTGGTGAAACGCGCTAGCGTGCAGGTTGAAGTGCTTAAGCAGGGTCGACAGTCGGTCCATAGCGCACTCAGGTTTAGACGATCTGTTGCATAACTTCGACGATCTGAAGCCGAAAGAAAAGTCTGCCTCTCTAGTATGGACTCCACGCTTGATAGACAAGCCGGTTAATCAACCTATTGGAGAACGACCATGACTCGAATTACCGCTCTCTCGCTGGACCAGGCCCCTACTGGCTCACGCGCAGCCCTCGAAGGCATTCAAAAAGGTCTCGGCTACATTCCCAACGCATTCAAGACCCTGGCGCACGCTCCGGTCGCGCTCAATGGTTACCTGGGCCTCGCCCAAGCGTTGGGTAAAAGCTCACTGAGCGCCGCCGAGCGTGAAGTCGTTGCCCTGGCCACTTCGGAAATCAACGGGTGCGACTACTGCCTGGCTGCACACACCTTCTTCGGCGGCAAGGCGGGTTTGAGCGATGAGGCCGTAAGCCAAGCCCGAGCCGGCACACTCAGCGCGGTTGCCGCACTGGCGCAGCAGATCACGGCAAGGCGCGGCCAGTTGAGTGACGAGCAGATCGCTGCCGCGCGTGAGGCAGGGCTTACTGATAGCAAGATCGTGGAGGTGGTGGCACAGGTCACGCTGTTAACCCTGACCAACTACCTGAACAACATCGCCGCTACCGATATCGACTTTCCGCCATCGGCAAACTAGGAGGGTAACCGCCATGAGCCCTGTGACTATCTATACCACCCCGCACTGCCCATACTGCCTGAGCGCCAAGCGACTGCTGTCGAGCAAGGGCATCACCCCTGACGAAATCAACGTTGAAGCGTCACCCCTGCACCTGGCGGAAATGATGCAGCGATCCCAGCGCCGAACTGTCCCACAGATATTTGTTGGCAAGGTGCATGTCGGCGGCTTCGATGATTTGGCGCGTCTGGATCGCAACGGCCAGCTTGAGGCATTGCTTCACGCTTGAAGTTTGAATTACCTGCATTTGGCCGGTCGCGTTGCCCGGCCGGCCTCAGGGACAGGGCGCAACGGCAGATGACACCGGGTCAAGGAAGATCAGTTGCAAGGGCTCTGCCAGCAGCTGTTCAGCCTGCTCGGCAAACCGCTGGAAATGAGCAGTGGTCAGGTGCGCATCCAGGGCCTGCTGGTTATCGAACGCCTCGCGCATGTAGAACGTCCCTGGCTCGTCACGACGTTCAAACAGCATGTAGTCGCGGTTACCGGGCTCCGCCCGAGTCGGTTCGATCAACGCCAGCAAGGCCGCTTTGAGCGTTGGTGCCTGGCCTGGTTTGGCCTTGAGGATGGCGAGGGAAACGAGGGGGTAATCTTGTCGGTTCACATCAAGCTCCTGGTCAGTTGCAAAGAGCAGGCACGGTAGTGCCTGCTTCAATGTGTGCATGCGTTTCACCGGGCGTAGCGCCGGGAATCTGCGCGGCGCAGAGAAACACGGTTCGTTCAAGCATGCATGCGCCTGGCAGACCGGATCGACCGGTCCGCCGTTGTCGGTCAAACAGGTTTCAGAAGCCTTCCAGGACGATCTTGCCGCGCGCCTTGCCACTCTCGACCAGCGCATGGGCACGGCGCATGTTGGCGGCATTGATGGCGCCGAAATGCTCGCCCAGGGTGGTCCGCAGGATGCCTTGGTCGATCAGCCCGGCCACGCGCTCGAGCAGCTCGTGCTGGCGCACCATGTCGTCGGTTTCGTAAAGCGAGCGGGTGAACATCAGCTCCCAGTGCAGCGACAGCGACTTGCGCTTGAGCGGCATGACGTCCAGGGTCTGCGGGTCGTCGATCACGCCCAGGCGACCTTGTGGTCGCAGCACTTCAACCAGTTGTGCAAAGTGTTGATCAGTATGGGTAAGGCTGGCGACATGGCTGACCGACTCGATCCCCAAGGCCTGCAGCTGCCCTTGCAGCGGCGCACTGTGATCGATGACGTGATGGGCGCCCAGTTCGCGTACCCAGTTGCTGGTCTCGGCGCGGGAGGCCGTGCCGATAACCGTCAGGCGGGTCAGTTGCCGGGCCAACTGCACCAGCATCGAACCGACGCCACCGGCAGCGCCAACGATCAGCAGGGCATCGCCCTCCCCGCCGCCCTCCACGATGCCCAAGCGATCGAACAGCAGTTCCCAGGCGGTAATGGCCGTCAGCGGCAGCGCGGCTGCCTGTGCTGCACCCAGGCTACGCGGTTGATGCCCGACGATACGTTCGTCAACCAGGTGATATTCGCTGTAGCTGCCGGGCCTGGCGATGGAGCCGGCGTAGTACACCTGGTCTCCGGGCTTGAACAGGGTCACCTGGGCCCCGACTTCGCGGACGATACCGGCCGCGTCCCAGCCGAGTATTTTTGGCTCACGCGTGAAAGTGCCGGCGCGCACCTTGGTGTCGACGGGGTTGACCGACACGGCGTTGACCTCGACCAGAAGGTCCCTGGGCCCAGGGCTGGGCTTGGGCATGAAGATGTCTTGAAGGGACGCGGGGTCTTCGATAGGCAAACCTTTGTGGATGAAACTGATCGCTTTCATAGGCACTCGCTGCTGAATGTGGTTTGATTTGGCAGTGAGTCTGGCGTGCCAGGCGTTCGGGAAAAACGGGCCCTGCCCGTCAACACTTTCATTGCAGGAGTGATAATGATCCGTCTCGACGACCTGGGCATCTTCGTTCGCAGCGCCGCGCTGGGCAGCTTTACCGCGGCGGCCCACGAGGCCGACCTGCTACCCGGCCAGGCGGCCGAAGCAGTCAAGCGCCTGGAGCGTGAGCTGGATGTGCGATTGTTTGCCCGCACCACGCGCAGCTTGCGCCTCACGGCCGAAGGCGAGCAGTACCTGCCATCGGCCCTGATTGCCCTGGAAGCCCTCAGGCACGGGCGCGACAACCTGCGTCAGGAAAGCGCCCAGCTCAGCGGAACGTTGCAGGTAGCCGCGCCCTCCGATCTGGGGCGTAACGTGCTGCTGCCCTGGCTCACGGCGTTTCGCCGAGAGCATCCCCAGTTGAACCTGCGCTTCTTTCTCTCCGACCAGATCGCCGATCTGTTCCGCGATCCGGTGGATATCGCCATCCGCTATGGCCTGAACGCCGACGCCAACTATGTAGCCCTGCCACTGGCACCTTGGAACCGCAAGGTACTGGTGGCCTCGCCCGAGTACCTTGCGCGGGAAGGCACCGTGCAAGCCCCCGAAGATCTGCTCGAACACCAGTGCCTGCTGTACATGCAACAGGGCCGGGTCTACGACAAGTGGCAACTGGGAACGCAGACCGTCCAGGTGCGTGGTGCCCTGCTCTGCGACGACGCCGATATTGCCCGGCGCTGGGCCGTGGGCGGCGAAGGGATAACCTACAAGTCGTGGCTGGATGTGAGCGACGATGTGCTGGCGGGAAGACTTGTCGTGCTATTGCAGGACTACCCCGGGCCGACCATGCCTCTGAGCCTGGTGTGCCCGCACCGCAAGCAGTTGTCGCCTGCGGTGAGGCAACTGCATGCCTGGTTGTCCAGCCGCTTTGCCGAACTGGAGTGCGACTGAGCAGCCGGGAAGCCAGCCTCCCTGATCGAACGCATGCCGGCGCCCCGCTCGCGCACAATCGAATAATTTCAAGCGCTGCTTGACCAGGGAGAACGATCGTTCTACTCTGGCTACATGGATAAGCCAATGACCGATACACGCGAAAAAATCCTGGCGACTGCCGAAAAGCTTATTTACGAAAACGGGATTCACGCCACGGGCATGGACCTGTTGGTAAAGACCTCGGGCGTCGCCCGTAAAAGTATTTATCGCTATTTTGCGAATAAAGACGACGTAGCAGCGGCGGCACTCAATGCACGCGATATACGTTGGATGACGTGGTTCAGAAGTGAATGCGAAAAAGCGCAAACGCCAGAAGCGCGCATCCTTGGCATTTTTGATGCCCTCAAAAGTTGGTTCGCGTCAGACGGTTTTCGCGGATGTGCTTTTATCAACACCGCCGGAGAGGTGGGTGACGCAGACGATCCTGTTCGACAGATCGCAAAACTGCATAAACAAAAGCTGCTGGATTACACGCTAGAACTGACCAGCGCATTAGGTGTTAACGATCCGACTGGCTTGGCCAAGCAACTTCTTTTGATTATAGAGGGCACGATAACCGTGGCCCACGTCATGGGTGATCACACCGCGCTCGACAGTGCACGAGAAATCGCAAAGGTCTTGCTCAAGGACGTGCAGCGCGCAAGCGCTTAAAGTTAAAGAAATACCCACCCAACTGAACCATCCAAAAGATTGGAGGCACCACCATGTCCAACGAACACACTCGTCCGCCACTTCCTCCTTTCACTCGCGAATCGGCGATTGAAAAGGTCCGACTCGCTGAGGATGGCTGGAATACCCGCGAACCCGAAAAGATTGCCCTGGCCTATACGGTGGACACCCAATGGCGTAACCGTGCCGAGTTTGCAAACAACCGTGAAGAAGCTCGGGACTTCCTCACTCGCAAGTGGAAGAAAGAACTGGACTACCGCTTGATCAAAGAGCTCTGGGCCTTCACCGACAACCGCATCGCCGTCCGTTACGCCTACGAGTGGCACGACGATTCGGGCAACTGGTTCCGCTCCTACGGCAACGAAAACTGGGAATTTGAAGCCGACGGCTTGATGCATCGCCGCTTTGCCTGCATCAACGACATGCCCATCAAGGAAAGCGAGCGAAAGTTCCACTGGCCACTGGGTCGTCGTCCGGATGATCACCCAGGGCTGACCGAACTGGGCCTGTAAGTCAGGCTAAACCTGATCCTTTTACATAAAGGATCAGGTGTTTTGTGCAACTCAGCCCGGGGGGCAGACGGCGGGACTATACCCAGCTGTTTGACTGGGCACGTCGCTGTGCTTAGGCATATTTCCTGGCCCCGTAAACACAGATTACAGCACCCAGCGTCACGAGCAGCATCGTCCAGCTGACATGCTCGTGCAGAAGCAACGCTGCCAGCCCAAGCCCCATGAACGGCTGAAAGAGTTGCAGTTGGCCCACAGCCGCAATCCCCCCCTGGACGAGCCCTCGGTACCAGAACACAAACCCGATCAGCATGCTGAACAGTGAAACGTAGCCAAAGCTGATCCACGCAGGGGCACTTACCCTGGCAAAGTCGTCAGGGGCTGGAAGATTGACCACCGTCAGTAGCAGCATGAACGGTAACGCGACCAGCAACGCCCAGCTGATCACTTGCCAACCACCCAATGTCCGCGAGAGGCGCGCTCCTTCGGCATAGCCCAACCCACAGACCACAACCGCAGCCAACATCAGCAGATCGCCCACCGCCGACGCCTCGCCTCCGTTCATCAACGCATAGCCAGCGACCAACCCGGCACCTGTCAACGAGAACAGCCAGAACAATGGCCGAGGTCGCTCACCGCCGCGCAGAACCGCAAATGCTGCGGTACACAATGGCAGGAGCCCGACAAAAACAATGGAGTGAGCAGAGCTTATGTGCTGAAGGGCAAATGCTGTCAGTAGCGGGAAACCGATAACAACGCCGAGCGCTGTTACGGCCAAAGGCGAAAAATCCCGCCGTTTGGGTCGAGGCTGGCGTAGCACGATCAGAAAAAGCGCGCCCAGCATGGCGGCAATTGTTGCCCGGGCGCAGGTGAGGAACGTCGGTTCGAAGTCGGCCACTGCCACTCGGGTTGCCGGCAACGAACCCGCAAAAATGGCGACGCCTATGAAACCGTTGATCCATCCGCTTGCTGATTTTTCCATCGGTAAGTCCTCGATAAGCCAAGGCTCAGTACATCACCGACAGGCTCACCCAGGCCATGTACAATCCAATACACTTAAACCAAACTGTTATGCATATGATTCCAGCACAGTTGAGGGTGCGATGAAACGGGACGGAACGCGAATTCGAACTGTCATGGGTGAAATCCAGTCGCGGATAGCGTCTCGAACCTACACACCAGGCGCGAGAATTCCCTCGGTGCGTGCGATGGCTCAGACCATGCAGGTGTCGGTTTCTACGGTGCTTGAGGCCTATGAAAGGTTGATGGCAGAGGGTGTACTCAATTCTCGTCCTGGCTCCGGCTTTTACGTAGCCGGGCCAGTGGCGCCCTTGGTACTCACCGAACTCGGCCCAAGGCTTGATCGTGAAGTGGACCCGCTGTGGATCTCACGCCAGTCTCTAAACACCGCTAGCGATGCGTTGAAACCGGGGTGCGGGTGGCTACCGGCCTCCTGGATGTTCGAAGCCGGCTTGCGCAAGGCGCTTCGCACCGTTGCCCGTTCTGACACGTCGAAGCTGACGGAGTACGCCTCGCCACTTGGGCATCTGCCGCTCAGGCAGTTCCTGTCACGCAAGCTGACAGGCATCGGGATCGAAGCCCCTCTTGAACAGATCATGCTCACTGAGTCCGGCACCCACGCCATCGACCTGATCTGCCGTTTTCTGCTGGAGCCGGGGGACACTGTGCTGGTCGACGACCCCTGCTATTTCAATTTTCACGCACTGCTGAAAGCGCACAGGGTGAACATCGTAGGCGTTCCCTACACCGCGACGGGCCCGGACATCGATGCTTTCGGCGCGGCCCTGCTCGCGCATTCTCCCCGGTTGTACATAACCAATTCAGGCATCCACAACCCGACCGGCGCTACCCTGTCTCCGGTCACGGCACACAGGTTGCTGAAGCTGGCCGACAACTCCAGCCTGGTGATTGTAGAGGACGACATCTTCGGGGATTTCGAGAGTGCGCCAGCGCCACGGCTGTCTGCCTTCGATGGCCTCTCTCGTGTCATCCAGATCGGTAGCTTTTCCAAGACCATCTCCGCTTCGATTCGATGCGGCTACATCGCGGCTCGCAGTGACTGGATCGAAAGCCTGGTCGATCTCAAGATTGCGACCACATTCGGGGGTGGCCGCCTGGCCGCGGACATCATCCATCTGGCCATTACCGATAGCGGGTACCGGAAACACATGGAAAGTGTTCGCCTCAGGCTGGCCGAGGCTATGGACAGAACGGTAGCGAGGCTTCGGGCCATTGGCATCAAGCCCTGGATAACGCCCCAGTCAGGCATGTACGTCTGGTGCCAACTCCCTCAAGGCAAGGATGCAGCAACGCTGGCTCGGGCTTGCTTGAATGAAGGTGTAGTGCTGGCGCCTGGTAATGCGTTCAGCCAGTCGATGGCTGCGGGTGATTTCCTCCGTTTCAACGTTGCCCAATCGGGTGATGGCAAAATTTACGACGTGTTGAAACGGGCGCTGGGTGCTTAGTCGCGTGACCAATCCACGTTGTGCAAGGAGTCATTGAAACGGGGAATAGCAGCCGCTATAAATCAGGTTTAAAGCCGTTCGACAAGGCACATCATGCAGCTGCATTTCCGGCGTCTGAGCGACGCCCCCATCGCCGACATCATCGCACTCAACAACAACCCCGATGTCTTGCGCCAAATGCCCTTGGGTCGTCCCGACTTTGACGAACGCAAATGCAAGGTGTGGGTTGCCCAAAAAGAGGCCCAATGGGCACTGAATGGCTATGGTCCCTGGGCTTTTTTCGTTGACGGTCAATTCGCCGGCTGGGGCGGCCTGCAGCAGGAAGACGGCGACGCTGATCTTGCCTTGGTGCTTCATCCAGACTACTGGGGGCTTGGCAGAGTGATTTTCGATGAGATCGTACGGCGCGCTTTCCAGGAGATGGGGCTAGCGTCCATTACCCTATTGCTTCCATCAACCAGAACTCGAATCAAAGGTATTCTTCGCCTGGGGTTTTGCCTTGACGCAGAGGTGGATATCGACGGCACGCCCTTCTCACGCTATCGGCTACTCGCCACCGCAAAACATTGACTGGTTGGCGGGATCGCCGGGGCACGCATCCCCTGCCCTTTTGGGGTTGTGGCATACCCACCCCGCGTGCGCTATCACAGCGTTGCGCTCTGCTTTACCGGCAGTTGCACGCGAAATGTTGTTCCCACTCCGACCTGGCTTGATACGGATATCTCTCCACCGTGTTTCTTTACAATGCCGTAGGAAAGGGACAGGCCTAGCCCGGTTCCTTGGCCGACGGGCTTGGTGGTGAAAAAAGGATCGAAGATTTTCTTGATGTTCTCCGGTGCTATTCCAGCGCCTGTATCCGCAACGTCGATGCACACCCAGGCGCCTTGATGAACAGTGGCCAATGTAATGGTGCCCCGCTCGGGGCCCATGGCTTGCACGGCATTGAGCACAAGGTTCATTATCACTTGGTTGATCTGCGACGGCAGGCATTCGACAGGGGGTAACGGCTGGTACCGTTTTACCACGTCGGCTTTATGTTTCAGCTCGCTCGCGACGATGTTAAGCGTGGAGTCAATGCCCTGCTGCAAATCGGCTAATTGCCACTGCTGAGCGTTGTCAACGCGCGAGAAGTCTTTGAGGTCCTTGACGATATGCGCCACTCGACCGATTCCGTCCTTGGACTCCTTGATGAGGATCGGGATGTCTTCCATGAGGAATTCCAGCTCAGTCTGCTCACGAAGCCTTTGCAAGCGCCCCGTGGTTTCGTTTGCGCCGAGCATCAGTTCGGCCTCGCGATAGGCGTCGAGCATCGCTAACAGTTGTTGAAAGTACCCTCCCAGAGTGCCCAGGTTGGAGGACACGAAACCGATCGGATTGTTGATCTCGTGCGCCACGCCGGCGGCCATCTGCCCCAACGAGGCGAGCTTCTCCGATTGCACCAGCTGGCTTTCCAGCTGCTTGCGCTCCTCGATCTCCTGCTGCAGCGCCTCGCTGGCTTGGGTCAGTTGCTGAGTACGCCGCTCGACCCGCTGTTCGAGCTGGTGCATTTTCAGCGAGGCTCGTTGGGTCATTTCCCACTTGGTCAGCAAGGTGCTGGCCATTTGCTGGACCTCGATGTTGTCGAACGGTTTTTTCAGGATCAGCAGGCGATCGTGGGCCTGCAGCCGGTCGAGCAACTCATCCCAGGAATAGTCCGAGTAGGCGGTGCAGACGACTACCTGCAACAGCGGGTCCTCTTCCCACAGGTGCTCAATGGTTTGAGCGCCATCCCATCCGCCTGGCATTCGCATGTCGACGAAGGCTAACGCGTAAGGCTTGCTGGCCTGCAGCGCACGCTTCAGCAGGCCGAGTCCTTCCTCACCGCCATAGGCTGAATCGAGTTCGAATACCGGTCGGTCGTTCTTGATCTGCTCGCCAAACAACAACCCTTCCATCTCGTCCAGCTCAGTGTTCTGCGCTTTGGCCGGGGCAAGGATCTTGCGAAAATCCTCGTGGATAGTCGGCATGTCATCAATCAGCAGGATCCGGCGATTGGTCAGGTCACTCATGCAGGCTCCGTCACCGCGATCAGCGGGATCCTCAGGGTAAAGACAGCACCCAGGCCAGGGCCGTCGCTGTGTGCGGTCAGGTGACCATTCATCTCGATGGCGGCCAGGGCGCAACTGTGCAAGCCGAAGCCGTGCCCGTCTTTGCGCGTGGTGAAGCCATGGGCAAAGATCTTCTGCAGGTTTTCGGGCGCAATGCCTTCGCCTTCGTCCAGCACGCTCATTTCCAGCAAGCCCCCCTCAATGATGCGCGTCCTGAGGATCATCGTCCGTGGGTCGCTGCCGGGGCCGGACATGGCGTACTTGGCGTTGCTGATCAGGTTGATCAGTATCAGCAACAGCCGATGCCGGTCGCCCATCACCAGAGGCAGATCTGCGAAGTCGCGCACTACCCTCACCTGATGCCGGATCAACGCGCCTGCGTTCATGCGCAGCGCGTCCTCGACCAGGTCGTTGACCGACAGCGGCACTGGCACATTTTTAGCCCCGGCGTAGGATTGCTGGGTGGCCACCACTTCCTTGATGTGGTCGATGCTCTTGTTCATCCGTTCCAGCTCGATCACCATCTCCTTCTGCTCTTCGGCGATCGCCTCGGTCAGCTGGTGGAGGTAGCCGGGAAGCAACCGTCCTCTGGGATCCTCGTCGAGAAACCGACCGATGTCAGTGGCATGCTCGCGGAACAGTTGCATGGCCTTGCCCAAACCCTGGGTTTTGCTGCTGCGCAACGTTCGAGCGATCAGATCAGAGGATGTGTTCACGCTGTTGAGCACGTTGCCCACGTTGTGCAACACATTGGTAGCGATCTCCGCCATGCCTGCTTGGCGCGCCGCGTTAAGCAATTCGCTCTGAGCGTTTCTGAGTTCCAGGGTGCGATCCTCGACCCGCTGTTCCAGGACGTCATTGGCGCTTTGCAATGCGTTGTTGACCCGTCTCACCTCGGCGAAGCTGCGCACCAGCAGCGCAGCCAGGCAAATGACCGAGAACATCAGCAAGCCGGATAGCCATAACGTGTAGAGATGGTTTTTACGGCTGATCCTTTCAACCTGCTGTTGATCCCTGTCCAGGAGGCTGGTGATCGTATCCAGGCGTTCGGCAACCGGGATCGCCTCGATCTGTTCGAGCAGGCGGTTGACGACAGGTTGCTCGCGCAGGATCAACGCCACGTGATTGCTCAACAAATTGAGGGACGTGTGGAATTCTTTGGGCAGGTTCTCCGCGTTAACAGCCAGGTTACCTAACCCCACCTCTATCTCGGCAGCCCTTTCCACAGAGGTAACCTGCGCAAACTCCAGGGCACTTAGCAACAGGTCATAAGTGTCAGTGACGAATACGTGTACCTCCGGCTGATTCGGGGCCAGCATGGTGTTGATCTGGGCCTGAATGCCGTCTTCGGCTGTGGGTAGAAATGCCAACGAATTTCGCAACAAGGCATTGTGCGATTTGAATTGCTCCACGAGCCGAGCCTTTTCCCCAAACGCAGAGAGAAAACCGTCATAGGCATCGCGCCACTGGTCTGAGTCAACGCGCCCTTGTTCGGCTTCGCGGCTTTCGAATCGTGCCCACAGCCGCTTCACCTCCTTGAGGGGGGTCACGAGTGGATCATAGTTATGAGAGACGGCTACCCGGGCCTTGAGCACCTCGTTTTCCCATACAGCATCGTGTTGCTTGAGCTGACGAATGAGATCTCGGAATTCGTTGTAGGTCTGGGTCTGCTCTGACCCGGAATTCAGGTACAGGTACAGCAGCATCGACGCCAGTACAAGGACCAACCCACTGAATAGAATCAGGCTTGTGCGCCGGGAAATCCCCCTCATGGCTGACCCGCCTTTTCAGCAGTCAGGGTTTTGAGGAACAGCATGATGAGCCTGCGGTCCTCATCGGTCGGGATTCGCCCTAGCTGATACTGAAACATCACGTCGATCGCACGCTCCAGCGTAGGCGCCGAGCCATCGTGGAAATAGGGCGCGGTCATCGCCACATTGCGCAGGCTCGGCACTTTGAACACGCCCCGGTCGGCCTCCTCTTCGGTCACGTTGAAGCGGCCCTGATCCGCCTCGGTGGGGTGGCCGCGGTCCGCGATGTAGTCGCCGAACACGCCAAATTTCTGGAACATGTTGCCCCCAATATTCACCCCTTGGTGGCAGGCGATGCAGCCATAGTCCTTGAAGCGCTGGTAGCCGTATTTTTCCTCCAGGGTAAGCGCCTCGGTATCGCCCTGCAGGTAACGATCGAAGCGTGCGCCAGGGGTAAGAAGCGTCCTTTGGTAATCGGCCAACGCGCTGAGGATGTTGTCCTTTGTCACCGCGTCCGGGTAGGCATCCTTGAACGCCTGGCGGTAATGCACGTCTGCAGCGATGCGCTGCTCGATCACGCGCCAGTCTCCGCCCATCTCGTGAGCGCTGGTGATCACGGCCTCCCCCTGCTCCTCGAGTGACTCGACCCGGCCATTCCAGAATTGTCGGAAATTAAGGCTGGCATTGAGTACCGTTGGCGTATTGAGCGTAAGCGGCAGGCCATCTGCCCCCATGGAAAACGCCCGGTCATCGGCCCCGTACTTGTCCAGACGGTGACAGCTGGCGCAGGACAGTGTGCCGTTGCGCGACAACCGCGGATCGTTGAACAACTGGCGGCCCAACTCGACACGCCCAGGTGCCAGAGTGGGTATCGGAGGCAGCGGCTTGAGCGGCTCGTCCAGCGGCTCCGCCCCGCTGCCTCCGCTCAGAACGAGCAGCACCCACAGGCCCAGACAACGGCGCAAGCGCTGCAGGTGAAGAGCGGAACGATAACGACAGGTTGTGCGCGCTGACATCCGGGAGAATCCTTTTCCCTGGGCTGACGGACTTACAGAAGGGTGGTGCCATGCCGTCAGGTTAGATGCCTTCCAGACAATTTGCCTGCCACCCGCCACACCATGCCCGGCACCTGTCACGGAAAAATGAACTAGCCTTTGACCTAAGCGCTCGTTGAGCTCGAGTGCCTTCATTGATCGACCACGTGAGGCCTGCCATGGACGTGCAACCGCCCCTGAATTCACCCTATCGGCCGACCGTGTTGCTGGTAGACGACGAGGAGTCGATCCTTAGCAGTCTGCGTCGGCTATTGCGTGGCCAACCCTATGACGTGAAGCTGGCGACCAGCGGTGAACAGGCACTGGCGCAGATGGCCGAGGGCCCGGTTGATCTGGTGATGAGCGATGCGCGCATGCCCGGGATGGACGGCGCCACCTTGTTGGCACAGATCAATCAGCATCACCCATCGACCGTCAGGATCTTGCTGACCGGCTATGCCGACCCAAGCGCAATCATCAAGGCCGTCAATGACGGTCAAATCCACCGTTACATCAGCAAGCCCTGGAACGACGACGAATTGCTAATGACCTTGCGCCAGGCCCTGGAGCACCAGCATTCCGAACGCGAGCGCCAACGCCTGGAGCTGCTGGCACGTCGGCAGAACGCCCAGTTGAGACTGCTCAATAACGACCTGGAGAAACGCGTTGCAGCCCGCACCACGGAGCTGCAGCAGACCGCTGACATGCTCGATCTGGCCTACGAAGAGCTGAAACACAGCTATGTGACCGGGACCGAGGTGTTCTCGATGTTGGCTAATCTGCGGCTGCCTCCAGCCAAGCAGACCAATCGACAGATCATCGAACTGGTGCGTTGCTACTGCAGGGTCCACGCCTTGGACGAGGCGATAAGCCGCGATCTGGCCATGGCTGCGGCGCTGTACAACATAGGCAAACTGAGTTGGCCGGATAGCATGATCGTTGCCCCTTCGGACCAGCTGATGCACGGCGACCGCGACCGCTATCGCGACTACCCACGCCAAAGTGAAGCGCTGCTGATGACCCTTGAGCCCATGAAAGATGCCGCGCGCCTGATCCTGCATCATCAGGAGCACTGGGACGGCAGCGGTTTCCCCGACCGGCTCAAAGGTGAAGCTATCCCGTTCGGCGCTCGCTTGCTCAAGCTGGCCGTGGACTTCGTTGAACTGCAACGGGGTTTGATTCTTGAACGGCAGATGAACAGCGATGAGGCCTTGCTCTACCTGCGCAAGTACGCCGGCCGGTTGTATGACCCGGCGCTCCTTGAGGATTTCGTCCAGGTTTGCGCCTCGTTCCACAGCGATATGACCCTGGTGGACCCTGAAGTCCAGGTGTGTACCACCCGTGACCTGGCGCCGGGAATGGTGCTTGCGCGCAACCTGAACGCCGACAACGGCATGTTGCTGCTTAACGCCGGCAAGGTTTTGAGCGCCGCGCTGGTGGAAAAGCTGGTGGCCTTTGAATCGATGGAAGGTGGTAAGTACTGCATTTTTGTAAGGGTCCCTTCGAACGACCCTATAACGCCTGGAAGATCAGACTTGGCGCCGTGTTGAAGGAGGTGGGGCGCTCATTCAGCCCGGCACCATCAGAACTGCGCGTACAGCACCACGTCGGCGTCATCCACACCGGCAATACACCCAGGCGCTATGCTTGCTCTGGCAGGAGGGTTGCGCATGTGTGGAAGGTTGAGTCAGTACCGAGGCATACACGACTTTGTCGAAACCCTGAGCCTGCCAGAGGCCTGGCGGAACAACGTCGGCGACCAGCCACTTGGCCGGTACAACGTCGCGCCGACCACGCCGGTGGCAGTGCTGCGAGTGGATGAAGCAGGCCCGCGGGCAGACCTGGTGAGATGGGGCTGGCGGCCGCATTGGGCGACCGACCGTGCCGCGCCGATCAACGCCAGGGTCGAAAAGGTGGCACACGGCCCTTTCTTCCGGGCGATCTGGCCGCACCGAGGCATAACGCCGATCGACGGCTGGTATGAATGGGTCGATGAAGGCGGACCGAAGAAACAGCCGTACTACATCCGACGCCGGGACGGGCGCCCTTCCCTTTGCGCCAGCATCGGCCAGTTCGCTGGCAGCGAGCATGATGGGTTCGTCATCATTACGGCCGATGCTCAGGGCGGAATGGTGGATGTGCACGACCGCAGGCCAGTGGTTTTGGCCCCAGACCTTGCGCGTGAGTGGATGCAAACCGCGATGCCCGGGGAACAGGCCGAGCAGATGGCGCTCAACCTGGGTGAGCCAGCCGAGGCCTTCGAGTGGTATCGAGTGAGCACAGCCATTGGCAATGTGCGCAACCAAGGCGCCGAGCTGATAGAGCCGCTTCAATGAAGCGGTAGTAGACCATGCTGGCCCTAGTACAGGCAGCGCAACATCATCGACCACTGATGTGCAGGCGGGGACCGCGTCGACTTGGAACCCGCGCAGCACGACGACTGGTAACACCACCGTCCACAATGGCACTTGCCCAAGCCGTTACTGTTGAAATGGCACGACTCGACGAACAGGGAATACCATTGTCAAAGGCTGTACAGATTCCAAGGCAGTCGACCTGCCCGTGGTTGCGGTGGGTCCGATCGCAGGCCTCGGCGAACTCACCTGGCAGAACAAGTTCCGCTTTTCTGACTCTCCACGTACTGTTCAGCCATAACCTTCCCTTCGAGAATGGCTTCTGTCGAAGAGGAGAAGGGTCGACTCACACGCAGGGTTCGCGCCGTTGCGCCCGGCTTCCCTACCTCGACCAACATCCCCGTGGGAAATTCGACGCTCGACTCCCACAGCACGTAAATCGATGCCTGGTAACCAAGGTAGGCATGCACGTAAAGGTCATGACTGGTGGACTGAAGGCTCATCACTTTCTCCAACTGGGCGCCTCAATGCGCTTTTGATGGAGATACGACTCAAGCGATCTGACGAGCGTTCCGTTTTCCCTGCATCGTTATCCGTGAAGACGCGAGCCTCTGCGCGGGAGGGGTTCTGGCCCTGGTGCTTTGGGCGCAGGAAACGCCTTGGCGACCCAGTCGTGAGCACGCTCGAGCGCCCAGGCCATCGCCGCAGACAGTTTCTGTCCACGGCAGTCAGGGTGTACCTCTTCGAGCAAGAGCTCGCCTTTTTTCCCGTAGATACCCAAGAAAAGTTGAGTGACGTTTTCAAGTGAGAGTCGGGCTTGGATGTTGATTAAAGTGCCGCAGGGAAGGCGCTCATCGTAGTTGCGGGAATGCAACGCAGAATTGGCCCATTCCCAATAGATTTTGCCGCGATTACGCATGGAACGGACCTTGAACTCATATTCTTGACTGGAGAGACAGAATACACAGCTGTTCCAATGAATCCACTGCTGAAGGTGTGTGTTACATTTTTTTACATCTGCTTTTTTCATCTAACAGCGGTAAGCGCATCACCAGGCCATCATTCGACTGGAGCATGATCCGGGGAAGATGAAGGTTCGCCGCCAGACTGTTGAGCATCCTTCCGGAACGCTCAAATACGGGATGGGAAGTACCCACCTCCTGACCATAACCCTGCCGAGGGTGAGCACCAAGGTGAGCCTTCATGTACTGGCTTACAACCAATGGCAAAAGCCCATGACCAGGGCTGCCTCAGCTGAAGGCCGTACGGCATATCAAGCCCTAACCCGATAATCGGTTTACTGACTTGTACAACGTTAGGTACAATGCCTGCGGTTGCCAGCGACGGCTGGATCCATCTGGACACCTGTGGCCTGTGGCTACTGGAATGACGATTCTGATTCTGATCCAGATGAGAGAGCACGGTGAGTCAATACGGAGCCGCTGTGCGGGCCGACAGGCTTCACTTTCTTAGAACTTTGGGCGTCACCTGTGGCGGTCCAAAGAGCAACCCTTACCCGGGCAGAGCCTGGAGGATGGACAAATGCACGTACTGACGTTTAGCCAGGCTCGCGCCGAACTGAAGCAGACAATGGATGATGTTTGCCGGGACCATGAGCCCGCCGTAATCACGCGACAGCGTGGCGAACCCGTAGTGATGATGTCTCTGGAGGACTACAACGGGATGAACGAGACCATTCACCTGTTGGGATCGTCCAAAAACGCTTCGCGCTTGCGCTCATCCATCGCTCAGCTCCGGGACGGCCACGCCTTGACGAAGGAACTGGACCTCAATGAGCAAGAACCAGAAGCAGCGGAACAAGAATGAAGCCCGCGACAAGGTAAGCGTGAAGTTCACCAAGGAGGGCTGGGAGGATTACTGTCACTGGCAGAGTGACGATCTCACCATCCTTGGCAACGTCAACCGCCTAATTGACGTGTGCCTACGCACCCCCTTCACGGGTATTGGCAAGCCTGAGCCGCTGAAAGGCGATTTATCTGGCTTGTGGTCCCGCCGCATCACCCGTGAGCACCGCCTGGTCTACTTCTTCGAGGCCGGTATGCTCACCGTTCTGCAATGCCGCTACCACTACGACGACTAAAGCACTGTACTGCGCTGTGCGCGAGCCGCCTCCGCCCCTGTCAAAGGGGCGGTCGGTAAACGAATTGACGCGCGCGGTCCTTTTGTAACGGTGTGACTTTACGACATGATCGGAAAGTCAGGCCTCTACAGGGTGCTGTCGCCCATGTGTAGTAGGCCGTGTCTCGCACTACACATTTACGGAACACACACAAGTGGGCGCACGTCCGGGCAAAGCCGGGGACGACCGCACCGCAGCGCAGGTCCTTCTGATCTGAGGGCAAATCCGTACTCTTTCTGATGTAACCCCTGTCCCCTTCCCCCTCTATTCACTGCCGCGATATGGCGGCCAAGGGGTCAGCTGCGTGCTCGTTTCACGATGCCGGCAGCCATGAGCGCGGCGCCCGGTATCCAGAGCCCAGGATTTGAAGTGCCTAATCCAACGGCAAGAAGCGCAATTCCGACAGCAAACATAAGCGTTATCCCTCGCTAGAAAAATCCATTTCAACAATCGCCCATTAAAGCACAGGCCGGTCGCAAGAACGGCCAAGGAATCGTCATGCCCGAAACAATTGAGTTGGACCTCGACGCGATCGAGGCGGCGGCGAAGGCTCCGTTGAGCTGAAGCACCACTGTGCGTGTTGAGGCCCCAAGCCTGAGACAGGGTTTCGATACCCTCAAGCCAAGGACACGACAGAGAGCACGAGGAAATCAGCAATCAGGAATGTTCGCAGTTCGGATCATTGCATGTGCTCGGATTGCTCATGCGTCGCTGCAAACACTAGATGCTGGTGCAGAGCCCTCAATCGAGAGCAAGATAACCGCACCCAAGCGATGGGCAAGATTTTCCGGCCGTCTTTCGACACAGGAGTGACCATGAAAGAACACCATTACGCTGTCACCGTAAATTGGATAGGTAACACGGGTGAAGGGACTGCCAGTTACACGGCATACCAAAGAGACTTCAACGTGGAGGCTCCAGGCAAGGCACCTATCCTTGGCTCTGCCGACCCCGCCTTTCGCGGGAACCCTGAACGCTGGAACCCTGAAGACATGTTGCTGGCCTCGATCTCGGCCTGCCACAAGCTTTGGTATCTTCATCTGTGCGCAGTCAACAACGTGAACGTCTTGGAATATGTCGACCACCCGGTGGGCCGGATGCGTGAAGGGGATGGCCAGCGCAAGGGCCATTTCAAAGACGCTGAGTTAAGGCCTCAGGTTATTATCAGCAGCCAGTCGAATCTGGATCTTGCAAGACGCCTGCATGACGATGCTCACCACGAATGTTTTATTGCCAACTCAGTCAACTTCCCTATCAGATGCACTGCTGTTATCAAGCATCAAGACTAGATGTTTTGAATACAACTGCATCCGTTGTTTAACCATGGCCTCTAATCGACGCTATCAATAGAGGGGGGAGACACTCTTTCACGAGAGGCCGATAAAGGTCGAAAGCTGATAATCACGACCGACCGCGATCAATCCAAAGCGAAAACCTGACCAGACGAAAACCAGGCATCATCGGGTGGTCCTGTTAAACGAGCGCGCATTGAACGCCATCAACCAGGCCCAGCGAATGGCTACCCTTCGTCGCATGGTGTCCAAGTCGGCCCACCCGACTAGCCCCTTCGTGTTGCAACCTAGCAAAGGTGGGCTGTGGATCAACGAGCCAAGTGTTACAATCCGCCCCTTCAAATCGGCGCTGAAGGCGCTGAACATCCGTGAACGCCGTCAGTACGACACCCGCCACACCTACGCCACCCTATGCCTGATGCCTGGGATGAACCCCACGTTCATCGCGAGCCAGCTTGGCCACAGCGTCGAGATGTTGCTCTCTACCTACGCGAAATGGATCAGCTCCTCCTCGGACTGGAGGGAGCTGGAGAAGCTGCCGCCCCGAGTCGAATTGGTCCAACATTGGCCCAAGACTGACGACAGGGCCTAAATACACCTCTGGAACCCCCGCAGGACAAGCACTTGATTTCTACCGCTAACATCACCATGCAGTTCGGCTCCAAGCCGCTGTTCGAAAACGTTTCCGTCAAATTCAACAACGGCAACCGCTACGGCCTGATCGGCGCCAACGGTTGCGGCAAGTCGACCTTCATGAAAATCCTCGGCGGTGACCTGGAGCCGTCCGCAGGCCAGGTCATGCTCGAGCCGAACACCCGCCTGGGCAAGCTGCGCCAGGACCAGTTCGCCTACGAGGAATTCACCGTGATCGACACGGTGATCATGGGCCACGGCCAGCTGTGGAAAGTCAAAGCCGAGCGTGACCGTATCTACTCGCTGCCGGAAATGACCGAAGAAGACGGCATGGCCGTCGCCGAGCTGGAAACCGAATTCGCCGAAATGGACGGCTACACCGCCGAGTCCCGCGCCGGTGAACTGCTGCTGGGCCTGGGTATTCCGCTGGACCAGCACTTCGGCCCGATGAGCGAAGTGGCACCGGGCTGGAAGCTGCGTGTCCTCCTGGCCCAGGCGTTGTTCTCGGACCCGGACGTGCTGCTGCTCGACGAACCGACCAACCACTTGGACATCAACACCATCCGCTGGCTGGAAACGATCCTCACGGCGCGTAACAGCACCATGATCATCATTTCCCACGACCGGCACTTCCTCAACAGCGTCTGCACCCACATGGCTGACCTGGATTACGGTGAGCTGCGCCTGTTCCCGGGCAACTATGACGAGTACATGACCGCAGCCACCCAGTCGCGTGAGCAGCTGCTGTCGGACAACGCCAAGAAGAAAGCCCAGATCGCCGAGCTGCAGACCTTCGTCAGCCGCTTCTCGGCCAACGCCTCCAAAGCCAAGCAGGCCACTTCACGTGCCAAGCAGATCGACAAGATCCAGCTGGCCGAGGTCAAGCCGTCCAGCCGCGTCAGCCCGTTCATTCGCTTCGAACAGACGAAAAAACTGCACCGCCAGGCCGTGGTCGTCGAAAAAATGGCCAAAGCCTTCGACGACAAGGTGCTGTTCAAGAACTTCGACATCACCGTCGAAGCGGGCGAGCGCGTTGCGATCATCGGCCCCAACGGTATTGGCAAGACCACCCTGCTGCGCACCCTGGTCGGCGAGCTGACCCCGGATGCGGGCTCGGTGAAGTGGACCGACAGCGCCGAAGTGGGCTACTACGCCCAGGATCACGCCCACGACTTCGAAGACGACATGAGCCTGTTCGACTGGATGGGCCAGTGGACCTCTGGTGAGCAGGTTATCCGCGGCACCCTGGGGCGCATGCTGTTCTCCAACGACGAAATTCTCAAGTCGGTGAAGGTGATTTCCGGTGGTGAACAAGGTCGCATGCTGTTCGGCAAGCTGATCCTGCAGAAACCGAACGTGCTGGTGATGGACGAGCCGACCAACCACCTGGACATGGAATCGATCGAAGCGCTGAACCTGGCGCTGGAAAACTACCCGGGCACCCTGCTGTTCGTCAGCCACGACCGCGAGTTCGTGTCGTCGCTGGCCACGCGCATCATCGAGCTGTCGCCCGATGGTGTGGTGGACTTCAGCGGTACTTACGATGACTACCTGCGCAGCCAGGGTGTGCTGGTCTGATTGAAGGCCAAGGCCTGGCCACCTTGTGTGGCTGGGCCGCTTCGCGGGCTTGCCGGCGTAGCCCCCTCCCACCGACTGACACTACCCGACGAATAATTCGTTAGCCTGCTTTCTTTTCCTTTGCGCAACGGCCATGATGGGACCACGCCCAACCGCCCGCCCGCGAAAGAGCCCATGACCGCGCAACAACCTGCCCCCGCCAGTCACACGCTGCACATCACCCTGCAGATCCTGTCGATCGTTTTCTATACCTTCATTGCCTTCCTCTGCATCGGCCTGCCGATTGCGGTGCTGCCCAGCTATGTGCACGACCAGCTCGGCTTTGGCGCAGTGATCGCCGGTGTAACCATTGGCCTGCAGTACCTGGCCACGCTGCTGAGCCGCCCGTTTGCAGGCAGGGTGGCGGACACCTTGGGAGGGAAACAGGCCATCCGCTTTGGCTTGCTGGGGATTGCCGGTTGCGGGGTGTTGACGTTGCTGTCAGCCTGGACCCTCACCTTGCCGCTGTTAAGCCTGGCACTGCTGCTCGGTGGACGCTTGCTGCTGGGCATCGCCCAAGGGCTCATCGGCGTGGCCACCTTGAGCTGGGGCATCAGCCAGGTCGGCCCCGAACACACTGCCAGGGTGATCTCGTGGAACGGTATCGCCTCCTATGGCGCGATCGCCATCGGTGCGCCAGTTGGCGTTCTGGCCGTGGACGGGCTGGACTTCAGCGTGCTGGGGCCGGCTTTGCTGGTGCTGGCAACCCTTGCCCTGCTGGTGCTTCGCAAGCGCCCCGACGTGGTCGTGGTGCGCGGCGAGCGCCTGCCCTTCTGGTCGGCGTTCGGCCGGGTTGCCCCGTGTGGCCTGGGTTTGACCCTGGCCTCGATCGGCTACGGCACCTTGACCACTTTCGTCACCCTGTATTACCTCGAGCGCGGCTGGGCCGGCGCGGCCTGGTGCCTGAGTGCGTTTGGCGTGTGCTTCATCATTTCGCGGCTGCTGTTCGTCAACGCGGTCAACCGCTTTGGTGGCTACAACGTGGCGGTCGCCTGCATGGCCACCGAAGTGCTGGGCCTGAGCCTTCTGTGGCTGGCGCCCTCGCCGCCCTGGGCGCTGGTTGGCGCCGGGCTCACCGGTTTCGGGCTGTCGCTGGTGTACCCGGCATTGGGCGTGGAGGCGATCAAGCAAGTCCCCAGCAGCAGCCGCGGCGCAGGGCTGGGTGCCTATGCTGTGTTCTTCGACATGGCCTTGGCCATTGCCGGCCCGGTGATGGGCGCCGTGGCGGTACACCTGGGGTATGCCTCGATCTTCTGCGTGGCGGCCCTGCTCGCCTTGGCCGGGGTCGGCCTAACGTTGTTGCTCGCGCGGCGCGCCCGCCGTAGCTGAACGCTCAGCCGGCGCTGGCGCGCCCAGCGCCTGGCTGAAGAACGCTGCCGTTTCTCCCTGCAGCGAATGATGGATATGCCGGCGGTCGACGCCATCGGCGTCCTTGCACAGCGCCGGCATTCGCGCGTACTGCTCGGCATCGCAGTGGGCCATGAACACGAAATGCCCGGCACCGGCCAACAGGCGGTAGTCCGGTGTAACCGGCAGTTTGCGGGCCAGGGCCTCGGCATTACGGTCTACCGCGACAAGTTGATCGCTGTCGCCACTGTAGATCAGTGCAGGAACCTGCACCCCGGCCAGCGCATGGCGCCCGAACAACAGGCTCAGCGGCGCCATCAACATGACCGCCCCCACTCGCGGGTCGGTCTCAGGCGCCAGTTCGCTACGGTCGGCAATCAGGATGCCGTGGGTCTTGCAGGCGTCTTCGTCATGCGGGCGCTCCAGGCAGTACTGACGCAGACGGTCCAGGTCGGGGCGTGCGCCAGACAGGATCAACGCGGTTTCTCCGCCGGCCGAGTAGCCTATCACGCCCACCTTGCCTTCATTCAGGTAAGGCCCGACCACTGCATCATGACGCGCTGCGGTGATCGCCGCGCTGACTTGCAGCGGCCGCCCATAAAGATTGCTCAGGGTGCCAAGGCGACTGTGGTCGCGCACGTTGTCCCCCGGGTGCACCACCGCCACCACCACGAACCCCTGCCGCGCCAGCGACGTGGCCAGGTAATGCAAGGCCAATGGGCTGCCCGTATTGCCGTGAGACAGTACCAGCAACGGGAATCGCCCCATGGCGACGGGCGCCTCTTCGGCCACGTCGACGGGATACCCGTCTATACGGCTGATACGGGTTTTGCCAACGGCCGGGTAGAACGCCAGCGCTTGCATCGGGCGGCTATCGACCGGGTCGGTCAAGGTCATAAGGTGCAGGCCGGCAACCCACGGCGCGGCCTCGGCGCGGGCCAACAGGCCGCCGAGCAGGACCA
The DNA here is from genome assembly GCF_043106005.1 of Pseudomonas sp. GLN_2. Taxonomy (NCBI): domain Bacteria; kingdom Pseudomonadati; phylum Pseudomonadota; class Gammaproteobacteria; order Pseudomonadales; family Pseudomonadaceae; genus Pseudomonas; species Pseudomonas sp. GLN_2. Next base: position 128,142 of record NZ_JBICMC010000021.1, read on the forward strand.
GCGCCAACACGCAGCGTGCAAGGGTCATCGGCCAGCGGCTCCTTGCAGGACGAAGGGATAACCCAGCATAAAACCGGCCGGCGTTGTGCCGGATGAAAACTGGATGAAACCGCGGTCATGCAAGCTGCGCCTGCACCCTGTGCATTTGCGCATTGCGTCGAACCCATGGCATAGATGCAGGTCAACGTTTTCACGTGACCGTTTTCGCGCCTTTGAAGGAGATTCATGCATGAGCAAGCCTGCCTACGTGCCACCCAAAGTCTGGCGCAGCGACGCAGCCTCCGGCGGCCAGTTCGCCAGCATCAACCGCCCGGTCGCCGGCCCGACTCACGACAAGGACCTGCCGCTGGGCAAACACCCGCTGCAGCTGTACTCCCTGGCTACGCCCAACGGCGTCAAGGTCACCATTGCCCTTGAAGAGCTGCTTGCCCTGGGCCACGCCGGTGCCGAATACGATGCCTGGCTGATCCGCATCGGCGAGGGTGATCAGTTTTCCAGTGGCTTCGTCCAGGTCAACCCCAACTCGAAGATTCCCGCCCTGCTCGACCGCAGCGTGGAGCCGCCGGTGCGGGTGTTCGAATCAGGCTCGATCCTGCTGTACCTGGCAGAAAAGTTTGGAGCGTTGCTGCCGAAATCGCCGGCCGCGCGCACCGAATGCCTGAACTGGTTGTTCTGGCAGATGGGTGCGGCGCCTTACCTGGGCGGTGGTTTCGGCCACTTCTACGTGTATGCACCGGAAAAGTTCGAGTACGCCATCAACCGCTTCACCATGGAGGCCAAGCGTCAGCTGGACGTACTTGATCGTCGCTTGGCCGAAAGCCGTTATCTGGGTGGCGAGGCATACAGTATTGCTGATATTGCCGTGTGGCCGTGGTATGGCCAGCTGGTACGCGGCAACCTGTATGACGCTGCGCAGTTCCTGGCGGTTGACGAGTACCCTAACGTACAGCGCTGGGCCGAGGAAATTGCCCTGCGCCCTGCGGTGCAGCGCGGTACACGGGTGAACCGTACCTGGGGAGAAGAACACAGCCAGGTGCCGGAGCGCCATAGCGCCGCCGACCTGGCAGGTTGACGCAAACCGTGTGGAGCAACTGTCTTGCTCAATTTCCATAAGCTGGCGCGATCCGTGTGGGGCCTTGTGTCGCGAAGCGGCCCCAGCATTATTTGCATCGGTGCTGA